>CAIYUD010000001.1 GCA_903929325.1 uncultured Opitutia bacterium
CGCGGCATTGGCTGCTGCACAGGCAGAAAGCCGCGCGCGCATTTACTCCGAGTACACCGCTCGCAAAGGCTTACTGGAACGGCAAGTCCGCAACGGCGAAGTCACTCGCGAGCAGTACCGCGTGCTTTTAGCACAACTCGACAAAGAGCTCCGCAACCGCTGATTTTAAAAATCAACCTTTAAGCCCAGCATAATCGCTGGGCTTTTTTATTGGAAGATTCCGCCCGCTCGACCACGTTTAATCCATGTCCGAAAACCTAAGCCGCACACCTCTCTACGCCTTCCATGTTGCGAACGGAGCTCGCATGGTGCCGTTTGCCGGCTGGGAGATGCCTGTGCAATATACCGGCATTCTTGAGGAGCACTTAGCGGTACGCCGAACGGCAGGCCTATTCGACGTCAGCCATATGGGTGAATGTCGAGTGACAGGAAAAGATGCGGCTGCTTTCCTTGATCGCGTGATGACCAACACCATGGCCACAATCCCTGTGGGCATGGCGCGCTACACCATTCTCTGTCAGCCGGATGGTGGCTGTGTCGACGACCTCATTGTCTATCGCCTTGGACCCGAAGAATTCCTCATCTGCCTCAATGCTTCCAATGCACCCAAAGACATTGCGTGGCTACGTGCTCAGGTCGACGCATCCCAGGTTAAAATCGCCGATGAGTGTGCGCAGTGGGGCCAACTCGCCTTACAAGGACCTGCGGCTGAAGCTATCTTATCAGGCCTTACGTCAGTTAAGCTCGATACCATTAAACGCTTCGCCTTTGTCGTCGCCACTGTTGCAAATGTCAGTGGCTGCATCATCTCTCGTACGGGCTACACAGGCTCCCCAGGTTTTGAAATCTATTTGCCTGCGGCGAGTGCCACCAAAGTAGCTGAAGCCATTTTAGCAGCAGGCAAGCCACACGGACTACTCCTGACTGGCCTCGGTGCGCGCGACTCCCTGCGCCTCGAAGCCGGCTACCCACTCTACGGACACGAAATCTCTGAGGTCATTTCACCTATTCAAGCTGGCTTAGGTTGGACCGTTAAATTCTCCAAGCCTGAGTTCATCGGCCGTGAAGCCCTTAAAAAGCAGGCCGACGGCGCCCTGCCCTCTTCAGTCATACTCTTCTCGCTAGCCGATCGACGGATTGCTCGCCAAGGCACACCGGTATTTGCGGGAGACCATAAGGTAGGTGAGGTTCTTTCCGGCACGCACTCACCCATGCTCAATAAGCCAATTGGCACTGCATTGATTAGCTCAGATGCCTTAGCCAAAGGAAACCTTACCGTGGATATTCGCGGGAATCGAATTCCTTTAGAAATTTCAGCAGAACCTTTTGTGAAGTGAGGGATTGAACTATTTTCCTGAGACCCCTTCCTTTCAGCAACCTTCCCTATGAGCTCCCTCCCTTCCGACCTTCGCTACACCAAAGACCACGAGTGGTTGCGCCTTGAAAAAGACGGTACCGCTACCATCGGCATCACCGACCATGCCCAGGCTGCGCTCGGTGACGTTACCTTTGTTGACCTCCCCAAGGTAGGCGCGACCTTCGCAGAACATGCAGTTTTCGGAACCGTCGAATCTGTTAAGGCAGCCTCCGATCTCTACTGTCCCGTTGCCGGAACAATTGTTGGCGTGAATGCTGAGCTCAATGGCTCGCCCGATCTCGTTAATCGCGAACCCTACACGGGCGCTTGGATGATTCGCATCAAGCTGGACAATGCCGCTGCAGCGCAAGCATTGCTCACAGCGGATCAGTATAAGCAATTACTCTAAGGGCGCTTCGCTGGCACAAGCTAGCGTGCAGCTTTGTCACCATCGAGATTACGCTCGAGCTGGCGTGCTAGCCGCACAAACGGTAAGCCGAGTAATAAATAGATAAGTGCCACCAGCAGGCCTAACAAAAAGTAATCGTAGTACTGCGTGGCGAGTCGCTGGTAAGATCCTGTGAGTTCGAGTAGTGTAATCATCGAAACCAGGGATGAATCTTTCAGAAGACTAATAAAGTCGTTCGTCATCGTCGGGAGACACACGCGCAGTGCTTGCGGAACAATCACATGACGCAATGCCTGGCGCTGTGTAAGCCCCAAGGCTAAAGCTGCTTCGAGTTGGCCTCGGGGAACGCCACGTAAGCCGCTTCGATAATTCTCCGCCTCGTACGCAGCGTAATTCACTCCCAATGCCAAGACGCCAGCCACAAACGGCGGGAGCTGGATACCGATATTGGGTAATCCATAATACAGAAAGAGCGTTTGAATAAGCAGGGGTGTTCCGCGAATAACCTCAATCCAGGTTGCCGCTAGCCATGAAACTGGCGTTGGGCCGTAAACGCGTGCCAAGGCAAGCACGAGCCCAAGCGCAACGGCCAAGGCCATCGCACTCAACGAAAGCGCGAGCGTCAAACCAGCACCCTTGCCTAAGAGTGAAAGGGCTTCGGGCGAAAAATACCGGCTTAGTTTTTCTGTCCATGGAACCGAAGCACGCACCCGACTTACATAATCAAGGTAACCATCGGGAGTTCCTATTGGCTCTGGGGGTTGTCCGTGTAAGGACGCCTGCGCAGGGCCCCAAAGATCCCATTTAGAAAGAATCCGTCGCAGCTCGCCATCAGCAACCATGGCCTTCAGGGCTGCATCAATCGGAGCCTTCAAAGCGCTCCCCTTGCGCAAAGCAATGGCGTAACGAATTTCTCCAATCGGCTGACCAATCAATTCAAGACGCGGATCGGGACCCGCGTAATACTTGGCAATGGGCACATCGAGCAACACCGCGTCGATGCGGCCCGCAGCGAGATCATTGTAAGCCTGCAATTCTTGATCGTACCGAACGGCCTCAACACCTGGACTGCGCTCCAATAACTCAAGGGCGAGCGTTTGGCCGAGCGTGCCCACACGCAGCCCTGACATCGCCGCAAGGGATTCAGGGCGAGGGCCGCCGCGGCGAACCACAATTTGTTCATAGCACTTAAAATACGGAATGGAAAAATCGACCTCTCTGGCTCGCTCTTCGGTGAGCTCAATTCCATCGATAGCTATATCATATGTGCCCGCTTGAACGCCAGGAACCAAGCCATCCCAGTCATTGCGAATGGCTTTCGGCTGACGTCCAATGCGACGCGCAATGGCATCAACAATGTCCTTCTCAAAACCTACCAACGTATCGGTGTCGTCTGGATGAAACGCATAAGGTACGTTGCCGTCAGTGGCAGCCCCCCAGGTCAACTCAGGCATCGGTTCACGCGCCATCAGTGCCACCATCAAAAATAAGGGCGCGTATCTCATGCTAAGCATGCTCGTAAAAAGCGCTGGGTGCGCTCATCGCGAGGCGCAGTCAATAAATCTGAGGCGTCTGCGACGACTTCGCCCTGGTCAAGGTGGATGGTGCGACACGCCAGCGCTCGCGCAAAAGGCATGTCATGGGTGACAACAATCTGGGCTAGGCCTTCTTTCTGGCGGTCACGAATGAGCGCAACAACATCCGCCGTTCGCTCCGGATCAAGCGCACTTGTTGGTTCATCATAAAGCACCGCATCTGGGCGCAAGGCTAAGGCACGAGCAATCGCAACGCGCTGTTGCTGCCCGCCTGAAAGTTGATGCGGTCGTCGATTAAATAAATCTGCCGATACGCCGACACGCCCAAGCAATTGCTTAGCGTAATCCGTATCTTCTTTTGTAAGCTCCGGTCGCAGTAAGCCAGGCGCAAGCAACAGATTGCCCATGACATCTAAATGCGGAAAGAGGTGAAATCCTTGAAAGACTAACCCGACGCGCCGACGAAGCTCGAGGGGGGTGGCGGGAGCTCCATCCAATGTCACCGTTCCTCCGTCCACGGGCTCTAACCCATTGAGACAGCGCAGAAGGGTCGATTTACCGCAGCCTGAAGAGCCAATAATACAAACGAGTTCCGCAGGGCGCAGGTGCAGGCTAATTCCTTTTAAGACCGAGGTGTTACCATAGGCCTTCGAAATGAGTTCGGCGCGCAGATCGGGCACAGTCCTAAGTTGAGGGCAGGCCATTGACTCTGCAACTCCCGAGACGCTTGCCCTCCGTCCTTTCGCTTCTAAGTTATCAGTGTGTCTTTCGCCGAAGTCCATGCCGCCTACCCTTGGGATATTACCCGCGCTGGCATTATTGCATGCACTGAAAAAGACGTTCTTCAAGCACTTGAGCGTGCGAAAACTGGCAGCTGCCAACTCGACGATTTTCGAGCGCTTATCTCGCCAGCAGCACAACCTCACCTCGAGACAATGGCTCAACTGAGCCACGCACGAACCGTTCAACGATTCGGACGGACAATGCAGCTCTTTGCTCCAGCTTACCTTTCGAACGAGTGTCAGAATGTTTGCACCTATTGTGGCTATAGCGCGGGCAACAAAGTCCCGCGGCGAACCCTTAACCCTGTTGAAATTCTTCGTGAAGCTGCCGC
>CAIYUD010000002.1 GCA_903929325.1 uncultured Opitutia bacterium
AGTTGCGAACCTGGTACAACAATGGCTTTCACGCCTGCTTTAACTTTGTGCCCAGGAAGGTACTTGGCGACTTCACGTAAGTCAGAAATGCGTCCATTGGTACATGAGCCTAAGAATGCGACATCAACCTTGGTTCCGCGAATAGGTTTACCCGGAGTAAGTTTCATGTGACGGTACGCTTCTTCCGCTGTACCTAAATCGCCGCCCTTAAGCGTCTCCAAGGCTGGCATCGATTCATCAATAAAGATGGCCTGACCTGGCGTAATGCCCCAAGTCACGGTCGGACGAATCTTAGCGGCATCATAAACGCGAACATCGTCATACGTGCAGCCTGGATCTGACGCAAAAGACTTCCACTTGGCTTCAACTGTAGCCCATTCGCTATCTTTCGGGGCATAGGGGCGCCCCTTGATATAGTCGCAGGTCTTTTGGTCGGGGTTCACGTAACCGCAACGTGCGCCACCCTCAATCGACATATTGCAAACGGTCATACGCTCTTCGAGCGAGAAGGCATCAAAGGTTGTGCCTGCGTATTCGTAGGCGTAGCCAATGCCACCATTAACCCCGAGATCACGAATGATGTGCAAGATAACGTCCTTCGCGTAAACGCCTGGCGCGAGTTTGCCATTCACTTCAATGCGGCGAACTTTGAGCGGGCTGAGTGAAAGGGTCTGTGTCGCGAGCACGTCGCGCACTTGAGTCGTACCAATACCAAAAGCAATTGCGCCAAAAGCGCCGTGCGTAGCGGTATGCGAATCACCACATGCAATGGTCATTCCGGGCTGAGTGATTCCCTGCTCGGGTCCGACCATGTGAACGATTCCTTGGAGCCCACTGGTTGTATCAAAAAGACGAATACCGCTTTCTTTGGTATTACGGCGCAGAGCTTCGATCATTTCCTGAGCCAAAGAATCTGAATAGGGCTCCTTCAGCTCATTGGTTGGGACGATATGGTCGACAGTTGCGAACGTGCGGTGAGGGAATTTTACCTTAAGTCCCAGATCACGGAGCATACCGAAGGCTTGCGGGGACGTCACCTCATGGATAAGGTGAGTGCCAATGAGCAACTGAGTCTGTCCATTGGGAAGCTTACGGACAGCGTGAGCGTCCCAAACTTTTTGAAAAAGTGTCTTAGCCATAAGTGATAGAATTGCGCAAACGGAAGAAGCATAGGTAAGCGTGAGCGGTGGCGGGTCAATCCCTTGCTAAACCCCCCTGTAGAGTTGACGGAAATAGGGTTAATCACATCTTTTCGGGCGTGCGCCCCTTGCCACCACGTAGACCCATACGCTCTTCTATACCTAGGCCTAAGCAGGATACGGGTTTTTGGGGCGGTCCAGGCTATTGGTTGCTATTGATGTTTGTTCTCGGTGCTGCGGCTTTTGTCGCCTACGAGAAGTTTTTCGATGTGAGAGACGACGCAGTCGTCCCCGTTGTCGTTGTCGCCCCAGAGCCCAAAAAAGCCCCCGCAGATGTCGTGGGTGTGCCTGATAAAAAAATAACTGACTCTGTTTTAGGTGAAAACTTGGTCGATAAAAGTGGCGATGGTGCCGTCGTAGTGGTCGACGAGAGTCGCGATGAACTTCCGCCTCCACCGCCTAAATTTAAGAACGAAGACGTCGACGCAATCACGCTACGAAAATACAAAACTGTCTCAACGCGCTTAACGACCGCTCACCTTGGCACCGAAGCAAGCAAACAGGCCAAAGCTGCACACGAAATCCACGCTACCCCCGAGGAGCCACTCCACGTTAATCGCGGCGACTCAGGTCAAGTCGCCCATTACGCCGCGGTTACCAAAAATTACTGGGAGTCTATCGACCCTGATCACTGCGTTCCCCATCCTGATGCGAATACTTTCCCCGGCAAAGTCGCAGATGGCGCCGACCGGGTTATCACAGCCGTTAACCTTGCTGTAAATATCCCACGCTGGCGCTCGACAGGCCTTTATGCGGCGCCAGGCGAACGTATTACTTTTAGGCTTAACTCCGAGGATGCTAAATTAGGCTTAGTCGCCCGTATCGGCTGCCATCGGGATTCTTTAGTCGGCGGCAAGCGCGATGAGTGGCACCGGTTTCCGGTTATCACCAATACAACGGCGCTTGATAAGCGCTCCGTTGAAATGGCCAACCCTTTTGGCGGACCAATCTATATCGAAATGCCTGACCGTGCGGAGTGGGTAAAATCACGTGATCGTATCCGTGTTGAAATTGTCGGCGCGGTTGAGGCACCAATTTATGAATTAGGAAAAACCTCTCGGGCTGAATGGGACAACCGTCGACTCGCACCTGCACCCTGGGGCGAACTTGTCGGCGAGAAGATGGTTTTATCAGTACCTTCAAGCCTGCTCCGCACCCTGCCCTACCCAGAGGAGTTGATGAAAACGTGGGATAAAATTGTGGAGACGACCGACTGGCTAGCTGCTTGGGGTAAACGTCGATCACCCGAGCGCATTGTTTCCGATGCAGAAATTTCCATCGGCTGGATGCACTCGGGTTACCCCGTGATGTGCTACCTCGCCAGCGCGCCTGATATGGTGAACCACAAGAAATTAACCACCGAGGGTGATTGGGGTTTCTACCACGAGCTTGGCCACAACCATCAATCAGGCCTCTGGACCTACGCTGGTTACGGCGAAGTCACTAACAACCTCTTCTCACTCCTCTGCATGGAACGCATCTCGGGACAGAAGGTGGGAGCAGGTCATGGCGACCTCGGACCACTGGCAGCCGAAATGGCTTTAGATCCTGTTGCCAATAAAGGCTCAGCATTCCACCTGCTCTCCCAGTATTACTACCCTATCTTGGCCTTTGGTTGGGAACCACTACAGGCGACCTTTGATGAGCTTGATGAGCGCAAAGATATGGCGCGGGCTAATTCCATTGAAGCGAAGAACAGCGGCCGTGAGTTTCGCGAAGCTCAAAAGAAAGTTGAGGCTTTAGAGAAAGAGAAGACCGCTCTCGACAAAAAGATCCGTGCATTAGATATCGGCACCCTCAAGGTAGCCGACAAAGCAGCCGAAAAAGATGCTGCGCAAAAACGCTTAGTGGAGTTGGTCGATGAAATGAAAAAAGCCGGAGAAGCAACCGGCGCAGTTTCTGCAGCAAAGTCAGATGAAAAGAAGAAGGAGATTTTTGTGATGATATGGTCGAAACACTGCGGGCATGACCTCGGGCCTTACTTTGCATGCTTTGGCTGGCCCTATACCGACCACATGAAGACTTTTAATAAGGACCTGAAGTCGTGGATGCCCAAGAATTTCCCGCCCAAAGGTGCACCGCTTGCTGGGAAAGCAAAACGTAACCCTTTTGGTTCGCGCAATGAAGCTATGGCCGGTGAAGACGAAAGCCACGGCTTAGATAACGCTGAAAACGAGAAGTGATTTAGTTTTAAGCTCCAAGCTTTAAGCCGGGAACCTAAACCGTCGGTAACTGTCTTTTTCAGATGCTCCGCTACCTGATTCTCTGTGTTTGTTCGCTCTCACAGGCCGCCATCACGCCCGACAACATCGTGCCTGGACCCAAAGCGCCATTCGTTCAGCCCAGCGGGGACGAACGCACTGAACTCCAACAGTCGATCCGTGCGTATATGAATCAAGTGCCGTCGACGGTCACCGCGCACCCATCTGCTAAGAATTTCCCAGGCACCGTTGAATCAACGACACGCATCAGTCGGAGCGTTAGTTACAATGCCAACCTTATCAACCGATGGGATGTTGCCGCTGGTAATGCCCCGAATTTAGCAACATCACCTGAAGCTTGGCAAGATACGGGCCTCTATGCAGCACCAGGAGAAGTTGTCACGGTGACGGCAACTTCATTACCAAAAGACCGAAAAGTAAGCGTCATCATCGGGTGTCATCGCGACAGCCTCTTGCAGCTCGATAAATGGAGTCGATTCCCTGTTATCACCCGGACGTTCGTACTCAAAGTCGGCGAGAACCGTATAGCCAATGCTTTTGGCGGGCTGCTTTTTATCAAAGTCAGCTCGACGGCGGAGAATAAAAATGCCGTTGAACCCGTTGAGGCTGCGAGTCCTTTGCAATTCAACCAGACCGTTGCGGCACCCATCTATACACTCGGAACTGACACTGAGGCGACCTGGTCTAGCTCTCGCCTTGCGCCTGCACCTTGGGGCACGCTCGTCGGCAAGCGCGTAATCCTGCATGTGCCGTCATACCTTTTACACGAGCTACCTGAGCCCAAAGCATTACTCGAATGGTGGGACAAGGTCTTGGAGACCGAAGACGACTTCATCGCACTGGATCGGCTTGCTCCCGAGCGCGTTGTCCCAGACATCCAAATCTCTGCCGGATTCATGCACTCGGGTTACCCCTTCATGTGCCAGTTGAAGGCATCCGCACGACACATCGTCGACCTCGATCGATTAAAGACAGAAGGCGACTGGGGCTTCTTCCATGAACTTGGCCATAACCATCAGCGGTACGATTGGACCTTCCCTGGACAAGTCGAGGTGACGTGTAACTTCTTCTCACTTCTCGTCATGGAGAAAGTCGTGGGCAAACCAACAGGGCAAGGTCACGGATCAATGACCGACTTAGATGGGCTCATGGCGAAACGACTAGCAAGTCCGCCAAATCTTGGCGCATTTGAACAACTCGCCCCGTTCGTCGTCCTCATTCGCGCACACGGCTGGGAGCCGCTACGGTCAACCATTCGTTCTTACCGAACAGCCACCCTCCCCTCTCCAGACAAGAGCGGAAAGCGATCTATTGGCGTTTTACAATCTGAGTTTGTTTTGCGCTATGGCCAAAATGCTAAATCGGATGTCACTGCGTTTTTCTTGAGCCTCGGCTACCAAGTCA
>CAIYUD010000003.1 GCA_903929325.1 uncultured Opitutia bacterium
ACTTTTTCATACCAATAGCTCCCCGTCGGTAAGGTGCTGCAATGCCCGTTGAGCCACTTGGCTGAAATGTAAACAGGAAATTTCGGGCGCGATCGGCTGTGCGGTTGAACATACAATTGATTGTATCCAACGAATAGGATTAACTCGAGTTTGGTTAGCTGGGGGAATATGACATGCGCCGTAACATCGACTGCAAGCTCCTGGTTTCTTGCGGAATGGCGGTAGGATTTGCGGGGCTTGCAGCGCCTGTATTCGCAGAAACCCCACCTTCTCCGCCAATTACTGCGCCGCAGGGGTCGACGGTTTATCTGGGGCCTTGGCTGGAGGATCGGCTGCAGGAAATGGTGCAGAGCTGCACGCCATCTAAGCGGCTCAAGATGACTAAGATAAACCAGAACAAAGAGTTCGACGTCTCTGCCGTGACACCATCGATGCGTGCGGCCTTCGAGCTCAATGTCAATCCACTCGGACGGCGCATTCGCCCTTATGAAGGCGACAGCATGATCTACTACTTTGCCAACGTCTATCAGGGAGCCGATTTCGACACTCTCAAGATTACCAGCGCAGGGAGCGACTATCTCGACATCGTGGATAAAGACGCACCTGAGTTCGTTAAGGCTTCTCGCGTCGATCAAGCCGTCTTGGTGCAGACCTGCGCGACGGCGATGAGCGGTGCGATAGACGCAAATGCTGGTTACAGCCTTCCAATAGCTTCCGTTAAAGCAGCTTTCGATGCAGACTATCAGGGCAGCAATTCATATTCACTGAACCTCATCAAAACGAAATTTCGCTCGCCCCTGTGGGAGGCTTACACGGGCGTTCGGTCAGCTACTCAATCACCTTTCCACGCGGCGATGACGCTGTTGCGCTGGTATGAACTCCATCCGTCGCGCGCACAAGCTACAGACAATAAGCTATTGATCGAATTCGAGGGTGTGGGTGTCACTCAGATTCTTGGAGCTAAACGCAATATCAAAGTCGCCGGCTCTGCGTCCTATTCGGTCGGCATCCCCCTTATTGGCGGATCGCAGGGTGGATTCATAGGCGAGACGTCATGGTTTACATCGCTGTCTGCCGAAAAATACAAAGTTGCAGTGATGGAAAAGGACGGAGGAGGCCTTTCGATCACTCCCGCAGCCATGCCCAGCCTTTCAGAGGCATTGAGCAAGGCGGTGGCAACAGCCAGCGTCTCGCTCGATCGTCTGGAGACGGGAGAAGATTTGACGCTGTACAACCGTAATCCCCGCACCCTCACTTATGTTATTGACCGACTACCGCCTGCAATGTGTACCGCTGCCTGGCGCGTCTTCCAGAAATCTCCTGCGACGACGGTCGCTCAAGTTAGAGTCAACACGCCCAGCATCGTAACTGGCAAGGACGGATGGGATTCCTGTCGCGTGCCGGTCACATTCTGGCCCAGCCCGACGATGCCCCTGAATAGTTCGCAGACACTCGATATTGGTTTTGAATATACTGTGATTCCGGGAGCAAACGCAAAAAGCTTGCGGCTACAAGCGGAAACAGTCTCTCTTCCAGCACTCCAATATCCGCATCTACTGTTGCGCAAGACGCAGTCGACGCCGACGAGTGAAAAGCAGACAGTAGGCCAAGTGGTGAGTACGAAACTCAATTGGAAATTCACCTATCAAATTATGGACAACAATCAGGTAGCGAACGAGACCAAAATTGACATCACTGGGCTTTCAACCAGCTGCGCGCCAGTAGTTACAAGTCCGCAATGGATCGAGCCGACGCGGCGGCTGCAGCTGTTGAGCGATGCTGCAGGTAAGTCACTGGACGTAAACCTCGAGTTGCAGTGGGACGGAGATTACGCGGCACTTACGCCCGCACCAGATTTTAGCACGTGCAAGCTTTCCGGCGACGTTATATTCACTTTGACGAATGGCCAGAGCGTAACCCGCGAATTTCCAACATTGCAGTTTCTGTACCCGATCCCGAAATAGATTTTCGTTTAAATCGTCGTTCTAGAGCGTTTTTCGATCAGTTTGGATCATACCCACATGAGCTGAAGTAGTTGGCGCATTCCACTGGCTGGAAGATGTCGACGAGCTTTCCGATCAGGTCCCACAGTCCGCTGACGGTCCGC
>CAIYUD010000004.1 GCA_903929325.1 uncultured Opitutia bacterium
CATGACACCATGTCCCGCGAAATGCGGCCCCTCCTACCCCGTCGCCTTGACGGTGTCTATGGGATGTATTGCTGTGGGCCGACTGTTTATGGACCGGCTCATATCGGCAACTTCCGGACCTTTACCATTCAAGATACCTTACGTCGGACGCTAGAAGTCTCAGGAATTCATGTGCGACATGTGCGCAATATCACAGACGTCGACGATAAGACGATCCGTGGAGCACAAGCCGCAGGGCAATCACTCGCAGAGTTTACTAAAGGATGGACGGATAAATTCCACCACGACTGCCAAGCTCTCGAACTCCTTCCGCCCCAGGTCGAACCCAGTGCCGTTGCACATATCCCTCAGCAGATAACCATGATCGCGGCTCTCGTCGCGCGTGGGCATGCCTATGTCGCGAAAGATGGGTCGGTATACTTCAAGGTCTGCTCATGCCCTGATTACGGAAAACTATCTCACCTCGACCGCTCCAACTTATCCACCCAATCGACTAACAGTGCTGGTGAAGCCAACGATGCCGATGAGTATGAACGAGAGTCGGCGGCAGATTTTGCACTCTGGAAAAGTCGTAAGCCAGAAGATGGTCCCAACTTCTGGCCGAGCCCATGGGGTGAAGGTCGCCCTGGATGGCATATTGAGTGCTCGGCTATGTCACTCGAACACCTCGGTGCGACCTTTGACCTGCACGCTGGCGGTGTTGATTTGTGCTTCCCGCATCACGAAAACGAAATTGCGCAGAGCGAATGTGCCACCGGCGTAAAAGGTTTTGCAGCGCACTGGTTCCATAGCGCACACCTAATGGTCGAAGGTGAAAAAATGTCGAAATCGTTAGGCAATCTTTACACCTTAGACGACTTAAAGGCTAAAGGCTGGTCGCCGATGGAAGTGCGTTGGACACTCCTCAGTGGTCATTACCGTTCACCCCTTAATTTCACAATGAAGGGTCTCGATGACGCACGTTCCGCACTCGGCAAACTCGAACGCGGACTCGATGCCCTCTTAACCACTGCTGGATTTACGCGTGCAGAATTTCTACCGCCGACCACGCACGAAACCCAAACAGCTTGGGGCCGTTTCCGTCCTGCCTGGGAAAAACTCTGCGACGATCTCAATGTCCCCGGAGCTTTCGGTGAAATTTTCAAAACCTTGTCTAACCCAGCAAAAGATGTCGCTGCTGCCCGTGAAGATATTTCTGGTTTAGCAAAGATTCTCTACGCACTCGGGATTACCCCTTTTGCCGTCAAAGCCGAAGTGGCCATACCCGCCAACATCCGTGAACTCGCGGAAAAGCGCTGGGCAGCCAAACAATCCAAAGACTTCCAAGGTGCAGATACCCTTCGAAACCAAATCACGGCAGCTGGCTGGACGATGCTTGACCGCAAGGATGGTTACGACCTTAAGCCTGGGGCTTGAGGTCGATAAGGTCGGCAATGTCAGGTTAACCACCTATACGACATCGCCATTTCATTTTTAACTTTCACCCTTCTACTTTCCTAACCGTGGCCCGTATCACCCGTCGATCGATTGACGCTCTTCGCGACAAAGCTGACATTGTGTCGCTGGCGGGTGACTACACCCAATTAAAACAAAGAGGACGCGAATGGTGGGGCCTGAGTCCATTCAAAACCGAACGCACTCCGTCATTCAAAGTAAACCCAGAGACAGGTTTGTGGTATTGCTTTAGCACACAACAAGGCGGCGATGCCTTTAAACTCGTGATGGCTCGTGAAGGTTTAGATTTCGTGGAATCCATCGAACGTGTCGCTACGCGCTTCGGTCATGCCCTTGAGTACGAAGAAGGCGGCAATGGCGAAGGTAAGTCTATCCGCGGACAACTCTTCGACATCCATGATCTTGTCGCTGATTATTGGCACCGCTGTCTAAACGATGACCCGGTGCACGGGGAATGGATCCGTAAGTATTGGGTCGAACAACGTAAATTTAGCTTAGAAACTGCCGGCGACTTCCAAGTTGGCTTCGCCCCCGTTGATGACAGCCGCCTCATCCAAGGCTTAATCAGCAAAGGATTCGAGCCAGATGCCCTTGCCAATAGCGGTCTATTCTTCGGCACCGATCGCAGCAAAGACCCAGCGCGTTGGCATTGTCGCTTTCGCGGTCGCTTGGTTATCCCAATTCGTGACATCCAAGGCCGCGTCATCGCCTTCACCGCACGGTCACTTGAAATCACCCCGCAAGATGATCCGACGCGCGAAGCTAAATACGTGAACTCGCCGGAGACGGAGCTCTTTAAAAAGAACC
>CAIYUD010000005.1 GCA_903929325.1 uncultured Opitutia bacterium
AAACGACGCGCGCTGATCCGCTACTACGAAAGAGAATCGTGCCCTCGATTTGGTCGCCTTGTGGTGGCAGGGCCAATAGGTCGCGCTTAACAACAACCAGTGCGCCTGAGCTAATAAGTTTTGGGACAATTTTCCGCAGCCGTTTATAAGCAACTTGGTCGGCGCCAATTTCGCGAGCAAGGTCTTCCAGGCGCATGGGCGTGTACCCAGGCTTTGCCATCCGCTGGAGCATGATTTCCTCGGGCGTCATCGTGACGAGTCCATCTCAGGCGAGAGGATAGTTAAGTAACCAGTGCTTTCCGTACCAAGACAGAGACAGCGAATGGCGGGCAGGGGTTGAATGGGGCTACGGGGGAACAAAGAGGTAAGGGTATGGCAGCTAAACAAGCTGAGATCGACTTGCTACTGTCGTAGCGAGCCGCCGCTTAAGAGGGAAGGGGAAAGGGCGATTTTAGTGATGTCCGCCTGCCTGACGCTCCGATTCAGCCTTTTTATGGTCCCACTTGAAATGTGAATCGGGCAGGGTGCCGCCGAGTTCGTAGAGGCGTGCTTTATTATTAACCATCTCGGCGCGCGTAGTGCCCGTCATCGAATACTGGTTCTGGAGCCAGATAGCTTCTTCAGGACAAACTTCTTGGCAGAGTCCGCAGTAGATACAGCGGAGCATATTGATTTCAAATTCCTTAGGCGCTTTCTCGACGTGCGCCGTCTCTGCGGTTGCAGGAATTTCTCCCGGCGTAATGCGAATAGCTTTAGGTGGGCAGATGAATTCGCAAAGCTGACAGGACACGCATTTTTCGCGGCCATTCGGATCGCGGACTAATGTCGGCACGCCGCGGTAGCCCTTGGGAATGGTTGGACGTTGTTCAGGGTACTGTAGGGTGACCGATGGACGGAGAATATTGCGCCAAGTGACGCGTAAGCCGCCCAAGACTTGAGGCAGGTAAGTGCGTTCCCAAAAAGAGAGCGGACGACGTTCGAGAACTTTAACAGCCATGAGGGTTAGCCTGCGAAGGCGTAGTAAATGAAGGTGAGCACAAGGTTAGCGACTGCAAGCGGGAGTAACACATTCCAGCCTAAGCGCATTACTTGGTCGTAACGGAAGCGAGGGATTGTCCAGCGCACCCAGACGAAGAAGAAGAGGAATAGAACAAGTTTGGTAAAGAATGTGCCCAAGCCAATGAGTGTGGCGATAATCCCGGTCCCGACCTCTGGAATACCTGGCAGGATGTGCCAGCCGCCGAGGAACATAAGGATGAAGAGCGACGAGCCGATAATCATGTGGCCGTACTCAGCGACGAAGAAGAGACCGAATTTGAAAGCGCCGTATTCCGTGTGGAAGCCACCGACGAGATCGGTCTCCGATTCTGGCATGTCGAAGGGGTGGCGATTCGTTTCCGCAAAAATACACACCAAGAAGACCAACCCCGCGAGTGGTTGGCGGACAATATTCCATAGACCCTCTTGGCTGGCGACAATCGCTGTCAAATTAAGGCCGTGGTCGCTGCCGGGTGCGGAGGCAATGAGGAAGACAGGGAGAACGGCCAAGCCCATCGCCAATTCGTAAGAGATCAACTGAGCTGAACCGCGGACAGCACCGAGGAAGGAGAACTTGTTATTCGATGACCAGCCTGCGAGCGCGATGCCGTAAACGCCGAGCGAGCTGACGGCAAACATGAGAAGCACGCCCACATCTGCACCCTTGCAAAGTGCGAGGGCAGTGCCGTCGGGCAATAGTGCGAATGGCAACATGGCAATCGTCGCGAGTGCGGGTGCGAGTGCGACGATGGGCGCGAGGACGTAATAGATTTTACGCACATGCGATGGCATGGGCTCTTCCTTGAAAAGGAATTTACCACCATCGGCTGCGGGTTGAATGAAACCGCCCAAGCGAAGGAAGGGTCCGATGAGTGGAATCCAGGAAACGAACGGTAACGTCGTCCGGTTTGGTCCCAAGCGTCCCTGAATCCATGCGGAAGCTTTGCGCTCAAGAAGCACTGCATAGCCTGCGATGGTCATGACGATGCCGATGAGAATGACACCGCGCACGCCGACGAAGAGCAGGCCGGGCGAAGTCAAAAGATCGTTCAAAAGATTTTCCATGGCTTAGGCCTTGGTCGCAGGTGCGAACTTTAGAAGTTTACCTTCGGGGAACGAAAGGTTGGCCCAGGCTGAGCCATCAACAATCACGCCCTCGCTCGGCACCTTGCTCGGCGACAAGTCAGCGAGTGCAGGTTGCTTTGCTGCTAAGTCCTTCCAGAGCGAATCAGCATCAAAGGCCGCAGGCTGTCCGGTGACAGAGCCGAGGAGACGTGCCAATATGGCTACGTCGGGTAAAGTGCCGATAGGACCTGGGATTGCGCGGACGAAACTTTGGACGCGGAATTGGCAGTTCACGAAGTGACCACTGCGTTCAAAGACAGAGAGTGCGGGCAGAACGACTTCAGCCGCCTTGGCCGTCGCGTCGTTGTGTAAGCCGAGATACACCATGCGGACTTTGGCAAGTGTGGTGGCGTCGAGTCCAAGAGTGGTGACGTCTTCGCGACACACCAGCAGTGTGCGTACGCGGCCCGCATCAATGTCTGCCTTCAGTGCGGAAAGGTCGCGATCAGCAGCGCGGTTCGTTAAGCCAGCCAGTAAGGCGCCGCGGAAGTTTGGCGTACGATCTTCGGAGATAAGCAGGCCGTCCGCTGAACCAGCACGCGCGGGCACGTAAGCTTTGGCTTGGGTGGCTTGAGCGAAGTGCGTTAGCAACCGTTGCTCTTCGATAGTTTGGTGTCCGGAGCCGACGACGCCGACAGCACCTGCCCGTAAAATTTCGCCGGCAGTTGTCAGAGCGCTTTCAAGATCTGCGGCTGCACCGCGTACCTGCGGGGCTGTGATGCGATGGGCGGCATCAACTTCGCGTAAAATTTCGCGACCTGAGTCCGACATCCATGTATCATTCACGGCGTCATTGCGTCGTGGGGTGATGCGGTAAATCTTACCTTCACGTGACCACACGGTTGTGTTTACGCCGGTGCTGGATTCGGTGCAAATGCTCGAGGTTTGCTTCAGGAACCAGACGCGCATCTTGAAGCGGAAGTCGGTACTGGTCAGCGCACCAACCGGGCAGATGTCGACCGTGTTGAGTGAATAGTTATTCGTGAGCTCGCGACCTGGGAAGCAAGTGAGCGTGTTGTACGAGCCGCGATTGACGAAGCCGAGGACAGGGTCTTTGGCCACTTCGTTACAGAAGCGTACGCAGCGTGAGCAAAGGATGCAGCGTTCGTCGTCGAGCGTGACGCGTGGTCCCAGCTTGGTGTGCTTGGGCTTCGCATTTTTCTCGTCAACGTAACGTGAATAGCCGCGACCGTATTCCGCAGAAAATTCTTGGAGTTTACACTCACCGGCTTGGTCGCAGATTGGGCAATCGAGTGGGTGATTGAGCAGTAACATTTCAGTCACGCCTTCGCGGCAGGCTTTGACTGTTGGAGAGTCTAGGCGGACATGTAGTCCAGGGGAGACATTGGTCGCGCAAGCGATGGCAGGTTTGGGCTGCCAACCAATCTTGGGCTTACCATTTTCCATGACCAATTCGTTGGTCGCGCGATCGCGTAAAGGTGACCCAAGTTCGACTAAGCACATCCGGCAGTTACCTGCGACGGTGAGCTTGGGGTGGTAACAGTAGTGAGGGACTTCCTTGCCAATCGAAGCGAGGGCATCGACCAAATTTGCACCCGCTGAAACTTGGTATTCGACGCCGTCGACGTTAAGGGCGACTAGGGAAGGTTTGTTGTCCGTAACCATGAAACAGAAAGTTAATCGCAAGGTAGGTCACCCCCCATCTGCCGCAAGTGTGAAAGGATGTAAAAATCGACAGATTTTGAGGGGGTATGGCTCCGTTTGCTCGTTTAGGACGGTGGTGCCGAATTTAAGCATATTTGGGTCTGCCGCGGCCGTTATTTCGCCCATTTGCAGGTGCCTTTATCACGCATGCAGAGAACTGCCTGTGATGCCGGGTGGTTTGCAATTCAGGTAAACCTTGGCAGGTTGTGGCATGGCTTGCGTAAGGCTTATTTTAGGTGACCAAATCAACGAGTCGCACTCTTGGTTTCGTCAAGTTGATGAGCGGGTTCTCTATGTGATGATGGAGGTGCGGTCGGAGACCGACTACGTTCGGCACCACGCTCAAAAAGTTATCGGTATATTTGCAGCCATGCGTCGTTTGGCGGAGCGCTTAGGTAAGGCCGGACACCGCGTGCGCTATTTCAAAATTGGCGATAAAGATAATCAGCACGCCTTCGCCGATAACTTACGAAGTGTTTTTAAAGAAGTGAAGGCGAGTCGTTTTGAGTATCAACAGCCTGATGAATATCGCGTCGACGAGGCACTCGACAGTTTTGCCCGTTCGTGCGACTTGCCGTTTGCGATGCAATCCTCGGAGCACTTTCTTGATGATCGCAAGGGCGTCGCTCAGCATTTTCAGCCTGAAGCAAAGCGGTGGTTGATGGAGTCCTATTATCGTGTCGTCCGCAAGCGCTCGGGCTTGCTGATGGATAAAGACGGAGAACCGAAAGGCGGGAAGTGGAATTACGATCACGACAATCGTAAGCCCTGGAAAGGTGAACCAGCTGTTCCCAGGTCATGGGATATCGTTCACAACCATCAGACGTTATGGGCGGAGATTCAGGCAGCGGGTGTAAAAACTTTTGGTGAGCCTGCAGCAGCGAATTTTCCATGGCCGCAAGATCGCGCCGAGGCCTTAAAGCAACTGAAGGCATTTATTGAGTACGGGTTGCCAAATTTTGGTGACTACGAGGATGCGATGCACACGTCGTCGGATAGGCTATTCCATTCGCGCCTCTCTTTTGCGCTGAACGTTAAAATGTTATCTCCAAAAGAAGTAGCTGCTGCGGCGGTTGCTCGTCACGAAGCCAATCCTAAAGAAGTCTCTTTGGCTGCGACCGAAGGTTTCGTGCGCCAGATCATCGGCTGGCGGGAATACATCCGCGGCGTCTATTGGGCGAAGATGCCGAGTTACCGGGAGGGTAATGGACTGAATCACCAAGCTCCCTTGCCCAGCTGGTTCTGGGACGGTCAAACCAAGATGAACTGTTTGCGTTGTTCGATTGGCCAATCGCTCTCGACCGCTTACGCGCACCACATTCAGCGGTTAATGGTGATTGGCTCTTTTTGTTTAACCGCGGGCGTCAATCCGCGCGCTGTCGAACAGTGGTTTTTAGGCGTGTACATTGATGCATTTGAATGGGTGGAGTTGCCGAATGTCATTGGGATGAGCCAGCACGCCGACAACGGATTCTTGGCAAGTAAGCCGTATGTTTGTGCAGCCAGTTATGTCGGCAAGATGTCGAATTACTGCTCAGGCTGTACCTACGACCCGAAGGACAGGCTGGGTCCCAAGGCTTGCCCGCTGAATGCACTCTACTGGGATTTTTGGTTAAGACACCAAGAGCGCTTCGCCAACAATCCGCGGATTGGCATGGCGGTGCGACAGGCCATGGCGATGAAGCCAGCGGAGAAAACTGCGATACGCAAGAAAGCCGACGAGCTCCGGCAGCAGATGGACTCTCTTTAAGTCTTAAACGTCACTCACATAACCCGACACCAGAGGACCTTCAGGTAGCGTCCTTCGGGGTGATGGGAGGCGTTGGGGTGGTCGGAGCCTGCCCCTGTGCGGTCAAAGATTTGCAGGCGTTTACCGTAACGGTGCGCTGCTTTAGTGATAAGGTCTTCGAATTGCTCTTCGGTAACGAGGCCTGAGCAGGAACAGGTCACGAAGAATGAACCAGGCGGAGTTAGTTGAAGGGCAAGGACGTTGAGGTCATTGTACTTCTTGAGGCCATCGGCGACATCGATGTCGTCGCGACCTTCGACAAACTTAGGTGGGTCGCAGAGGACGACATCCCAGGTCTTACCGTTCTTTTGCATCTGCCGTACCCACGAGAAGGCATCTGCATGGACGAACTCGACGCGTGCTTGGTTCAAATTCGCGTTACGTTTGGCCATCTCGATGGCCTGTTCATCTAGATCTACGCCGGTGACTTCGCTGGCGCCGCCGAGTTTTGCGGAAATGGAGAACCCTCCCGTATAGCAGCAAAGATCAAGCACCCGCTTGTCTTTGACGAGTTCAGCAAAGCGCTTCCGATTGTCGCGTTGATCGCAGAAGAAGCCGGTTTTGTGGCCACTGGCGAAATCAACTTCATAGCGAATACCGTTTTCTTTGATGCGTGCGTCGCGAACTTGAGAGCGGGGAATTTCGTGTGGCTGAATGCTCTCAATATTACCGACATACTCGTCGACGTGCACAACTTCACGTTTAGTGCCGAGGGCTTCGTGGAGGATTTGTATCCAGCGCGGTAAGCGCCTTAAGACTGCATACGAAGATACTTCAATCGAGAGGGTATCGGCGAAACGATCGACAACGAGACCGGCAAAACCATCGGCGTCGGCATTAATGACGCGGTAAGTGTCCGTAGTGGCGTCCAAGGCGAGAATTTCACGACGGAAGTTAACTGCGCGACGGATGGCAGCTTCGAACCAAGCGTCATCAGGTTTGCCTGCGGTGTGTTTAAAGATGCGGAGGGCAATGGGTGCGCCAGGATTCCAAAATCCGTAGCCAATGAGACGTCCATCTTTGTCGTAAGCAGCCACCACGTCGCCAATGCGGGCATCAGGTGAAGCCCGGCCAATCATGGTGCGGAAGATATTGGGCTTAGAGACGAAGGTTTTAATCTGTACCCATGGACGTTCTCTGTCCGCTTCGAGCGGGGTGAGACTTTCGGGTTTACTAGGCTGGGCTTCAGACATGGCTCTAGCGTCAGTCGCACAGAGGCGGCTGGCAAGCATAGGGAATCGTGCCTTAGATTAGGCGCAGACCGTTAACCTCTTCGCCGCGTTGACGTCGGCGAATGGATTCGAGGTATTCGTCTTTAAACTTAGGGACAGCCGATTGAACTGGCCAGGCGACTGCTTCACCGTGGGCACAAATGGTACGTCCAGCGACTTGGTTGGCGATGTCGAGGAGCAAGGGTACATCGGTCTCCATGCCGCCACCTGTCGTGATACGTTTAGATACACGACTGAGCCACAGAGAGCCTTCACGGCAAGGCGTGCACTGTCCGCAAGTTTCGTGCGCGTAGAAGGCATTCAGGTTTGAAAGCGCTTGGATCATTTCGACGGAGTCATCGAGAGCGATTGTGCCGCCTGTGCCTAAACCTGTGCCGCATGCAGCAATGCTATTGGAGTCGAGAGGGATGTCCTCGAGTGCCCAGTCGAACTCTGTTCCGTTGGGAAGTTTGCCTTTAAAGCGTTCGCCGAATTTCAAAATCTTGGTGGAAGAACCGCCGGGAATAATCGCTTTAAATTTACGTCCATCGAGTGGACCTCCGCACAAATCGTAAAGCAATTCCCCGAAGGTAGCTTTACCGGCTTCAATTTCGTAGAGTCCTGGGCGCTTCACTAAACCGGATACACCCCAGATGTGTGTGCCGCTGTCGCCGGGGATGCCAATCTTGGCGAACTCCGCGCCGCCAAAGGCGAGCACGTGTTTAACTTGGGCCATCGTCTCCGCGTTATTGACGATGGTAGGGCAATTGTAGAGTCCGAGAACGGCAGGGAAGTAGGGTGGCTTGATGCGCGGGTAGCCGCGTTTACCTTCGAGCGATTCAATGAGGCCAGTTTCTTCGCCGCAGACGTAACAGCCGCCACCACGATGGACGACGACTTCGCAAGAGTAGTTGGAGCCGAGAATGTTTTGTCCAAGGAAATTCTTCGCTTTGGCTTCGACGATAGCGCGCTCGAGAATTTTGGCACCGTGCTGGAATTCTCCACGGATATAGATGAAAGCTTGTTTAGCTTGGATAGCCCATGCGGTGATGGCGATGCCCTCAAGCATCTGGTGGGGGTCCTTATAGATAATCTGACGGTCCTTGTAGGTGCCTGGCTCAGATTCATCGGCGTTCACGACGAGGTAAGCAGGTTTGCCTGACTTACGATCGAGGAACTTCCATTTCATGCCCGTAGGGAAGCCTGCACCGCCTCGACCGCGCAGGCCTGAGGTCTCAACTTCTTTGCAGACATCTTCCGGCTTCATGGCGACGGCCTTTTTAAGAGCGTCGTAGCCGCCGTGGCGGAGGTAGCAGTCAATGTCTACGGTGTAACCGGGTTGACGGAGATTAGCGTAAATGAGTGGGCGTTCGACGGCGGGCATGGTTGTGGGGCTTTAGCCGTTCCACTCCGGTGTACCGGGTTGGGGGGCGGTCTTGCCGTAGTTAGTATCTGTAAGGGATGTGCGAATTTTCGCCGCAAAAGCTTCGGCCTTATCGGGTGTTACATTCTCATGCATCGCATGGTCGACCTGGACAACAGGTCCGCAGCCGCAGTCAGCAATACACTCCACAAATTCGATGGTGAAATTACCATCCGCCGAAGTTTCGCCGCGTTTGCAATTAAGGGACTTCTCTAAGCTCGCCATGAGTGCGTAGGAACCGCGCAAGGCGCAAGAAAGTGTCCGACAAACTCGGATGTGGCGGCGGCCAATCGGCTCACGGCGGAACATCGGGTAGAAGGTGACGACTTCGAGAACTTGCATCGGGGTCACGCCGACTTTTTCGGCAACCCAAGCCATGTCTGCGTCATTGATGTAGCCACGGTCTTCTTGCACGAGGTGCAAGAGTGGCATGGTCGCACTACGCTTGTGTGGGTATTGGCCGATAATGGCGTCGGCCTGTGAAAGGGTGGCGGGCTTGAGTGACATGTTTAGCGATCGCATTCGCCCATCACGAAGTCGAGTGAGCCTAGGATTGAAGGGATATCGGTCATGTAGTGACCGGGAGCAATTTTCGGAAGAATGGAGAGTGCGACAAAGCTAGGACCGCGAATGTGGAGGCGATAAGGGACGCCACCACCGAGCGACTGTATATAAAACCCGAG
>CAIYUD010000006.1 GCA_903929325.1 uncultured Opitutia bacterium
GCCGTCCAGCTTGTGGTTATCGATACAGCTGCCTCACGACTGAGTTGATAGCCTGGAAGAAAAGCAGTTGAGCGAAGGGGCAGCGACGAGATGTCAGCAGCCGACGTGCCGGCGAGTTCCACGCCGACACTTCCGCAAGCCACGCCTACGTAGCCACGCCACCAGTCATTGATTCCTTGGCTTTCTACCCTTGGTGGGCCTGATTTGGCAGCGAGTGGATCAGGCAGGTTCATGCGTGCTTTAATTCCTTCGTCAGCTGTCCACCATGCATAGCCACCACCACTCACTGGGAAGCTAGCGATATCCGATTCGACCCTACCATTAGCAAGAGTTGTTCCTGCGGGCAGAGAGTCACTTCCGAGTAATGCAATGCGTGCGCCTGTTCCTGTTGAAGCAAGTTCAGCCTGTCGAAGGATAGCCTCCGATTGCGTTGTCGTCGTTGTGCCGTCGACTGTTAAATTAAGTTTCTGACCGTTACCTTGAGGTGAAACTAACCAACCCACAAAAATGCGACTATCCGGAGTAGCTGGATCCCAATCTCGCAGCTTGGAGCCGTTGCCGCCGCCTGTACACCATACGCCCGTCCACCACCTGCGTTGGTCATTGAGCGAAGCTAACTTTAAGTAAGTATTGTTTGTGCTGCCTGTTGCGCTCGGGTCGAGCATGTCAGCACGCGCAGTCGCACGTTGATCGTGGCCAGCGAATTGCTGAAGTTGCGCAATCGCTAGTCGGGCAGACGCGATGGCATTTAGTTTCGCACGGTTATGTGAAAGTGCGGCTGACGCTAAGCGCGATTCGATGTTTAAAAAGCCTGCAACCGACAGGATGACAAGCACGAGGAGGCTCATCATGGTTAGAGCCAATACCAGAGAGAACCCTTTCCGCTTATTCACACCCTGACTCTATTTTTTAGGCAGTTAGAGTAAACGGCAATGCCGTCTCTTAATCTGGTAAATTTTATGTTCCAGTTAAACCCGTAGCTCGCCACCTGTCATCCTTTAGAATTTCACCGCGATGATTTTGTCTCGGTTGATGGCTTGGTTGTCGGAGTTTTTGTCTCGGGCTGTGGGAAGTCGACAATCGTTCTAACTTCAAAGCTCACAGGGTCAGAATTTTGGACCTCTGCGACGAAAAGGATTAATCGGAAGAGACCAGAGAACTCCGATTTGGTTGTGAAGACAGGTTTTGCTTCACCTTGAATATTAGCGACGACCGTAATTTCAGAAATTTCCGCTTTCTGAAAAACTTTCGGGTGTGTACCAGTATTTCCCGGTGAAACCGCAATGGTGCGATTGTCCATGCCAAGCAGGAGTTGCCGGTTGGTAAGATTAACCAGGCGGACGCTTCCCATTGGGAAATTATTTGCGCCAAGGGAGAATGCCCGACCGCCACCTTTTTTACCTGCGGTGTCGGTCAGCAGTATGACCCCAAGAGTGTCGTCGTCTTTAGGCAGGCTGACGCTCGCGAAAGGATTCCAGGTGATGGCATCTTTCCCCGCTTTAGGATCTTTGACCACTTCCTTGACTACAAAATTGGCAACATCGCCGCGATTGCGGGCGGTGGTGGTAAAGTTCATTACCTGCGGCGAAAAGGGTTTAGGCTCAGCTCCATCGGAGGCCAAGGCGAGGGTGGGGCCTGGAATGGTTGTCGGAGCATCCCACCACGCCAACTTTAGCATGCATGTACGCTCCGCCTCTTGGGCAAAAGCTATCAATGGGAATAAAAAGAAAAGCGGACGCATCTTTAGAGATTAGATTTCGTTAGGTCCGAGCCA
>CAIYUD010000007.1 GCA_903929325.1 uncultured Opitutia bacterium
CCTCATGGGAGAGCTTGTCGCGCCGCGCTGGGTTTCGACCCTTGGTTGGGCAGCCACGTCCGTTATTATTGTAGCAAATAGTTGGCTTTTACTTTCATATATAATTGGTAATAAATGATTTACTATATATACGTATTCTTTGGTAATGATTACATGATAAAGCGTTGCAAGCTCCTGTATGAGAACATAACAGGAGGTATGACCAACGTGCGTCATCTCTTTCTTTTTTTGGCTACTGCCGTGGGCGCGGCTGAGCCGGTCACCTTGCGCGTCGGGTTTTTCCCGAACTTAACGCACGCCCCTGCTCTGGCTGCCCGACAGCTCGAACGCGAAGGGCAAGCATGGTATGCCTCGCGCTTACCCGCTGGTGTGCAGATTGAGTGGCGTGCTTACAACGCGGGTCCTTCGGCGGTCGAAGCACTCTTCGCGGGTTCGATTGATGTAACTTTTATCGGTCCTTCTCCACTGCTCACGGGTTACGTTCGCACGCGCGGTGAAGGTCTCAGGTTGCTTGCGCCGATCGCGCAAGGTGGCAACGCCCTCGTGGTACGGAAAGGCCTCGGACTTAAGACGCCCGCAGATTTTCGTGGACGTCGCATTGCGACGCCCCAGCTGGGTAATACTCAAGACATCGATGCGCGTGTCTGGCTAAAGTCAGGCGGCCTGAGAATAAAGACTGGCCCTGGGGGTGATGCCTCCGTCCTGCCGATGGCCAACCCAGAACTCATCTTACTTTTTGCGAAGGGTGAGGTTGATGCCGCTTGGACGGTGGAGCCTTGGGTGAGTCGCCTGACCTCAGAGTTCGGTGGCGAGGTTTTGGTCGAACGTCCTGATTCCTATGTCACCCTTCTAGCTGCATCCTCAAAGTCGCTGGCGCAATCATCTCGCCGGGATGCAATCGTTGCTTTCACGCGCGCAACTTTAGCGCTTCGAGATCGTCTCGTCGCAGAACCCGATCTTCAGGTGCGTCTTGTGCGTGCGGGCCTTGCCGCTGAGACAAAGTCGGCCCCATCTGACGAGGCTATGATTCGTAATGCTCTCGGTCGCATTCGACTGGTTGCGCCGGTTGCCGATGCCGCTACCCGTCGTCAAAATATTGCCGCTGCCCTCGAGCAATCCTTGCGTGATAGCGTCGACGTGGGCATTCTTCCAAGCACTCTCCCCGTCGATTCCCTTCTCGAGAACCTTGTTGATGACCCAGTCCGCTGAGAATACCGTCCAACTCGCCCTCCAAGGCGTAACCAAAAGCTTTAACGGCGGGGCAGGGCAGGTCACAGCCCTCGAAGGTATCGACCTCGATGTCCGTCAAGGTGAGTTTGTCTGCCTAGTCGGACCTTCGGGTTGCGGAAAGTCGACACTCCTCTCGCTCATCGCGGGACTCGAGCAGGCGGACGCTGGCAGTATGCTCCTCGATGGTGAACCCGTGCGTACGCCGGGGCGTGATCGCATGGTAATGTTCCAACAGGATGCGCTCTTCCCCTGGCTCAACGTCCTCGACAACGTACTCTTTGGTCTTCGCCTAAAGTCCAATCTCACCGAGGTCGAGTGTCTCGAGGTCGCCCGCTACTACCTTGACCTCGTTGGTCTTGCCGATCGCGAGCTTGCGCGCCCCCATGAACTCTCTGGTGGTATGCGCCAGCGCGTTGCGCTTGCGCGTTGTCTCGCACCTAACCCTCGTGTGCTGCTGATGGACGAACCCTTTTCCTCCCTCGACGCACTCACGCGTGATCAGCTCTATGGAGACATTCAGCGCATCTTCACTCAGCGCCGAAAAACCATCGTGCTCGTCACGCATAATATTCGTGAAGCCGTCTGCCTCGGAGACCGCGTCGTTCTTCTCTCGCCTAACCCCGGACGTGTCCGCCAAGTTTTCGACATCAACCTTCCGCGTCCTCGCCGCATCAACGATCCCGCACTCGCTAATCTTGCTGCCGAAGTTACCGCCGCACTCGCCACCCACCTCGCCACCAGCGAGTCCGTCGAATGAGCCTACGCCGCGCCATCGCCCCTCTTCTTGCACTCACTCTCGCGCTTGGTCTCTGGGAGCTGCTGGTTGCGCGCTATGCCCCTGGTTCGCCTTTTCTTCCTACGCCCTCAGCCATTGGACGGTGGATTTGGGGTGCCATACTCGATGGTTCCTTGGTCTCCGCCACGCTTGTGACACTTAAGCGCCTCGGTGCAGGTTTTCTTATTGGTGCCGCCATCGGTATCCCGCTCGGTGCACTTTGTGCACGCGTGCGCGTTGTACGTGATACCCTTGGTATGCTTGCACTCGGACTTCAGACGCTCCCATCCGTCTGCTGGGTGCCGCTCGCCATTCTCTGGTTCGGTCAGGAAGAGTCCGCTATTCTCTTCGTCACGGTCATGGGTACTGTTTGGTCTGTAGTGCTCGCCGTGCAGGAATCCGTCCTCGCGGTGCCCCCTCTCTATGTACGCGCTGCGCAGACCATGGGGTCACGCGGTTTCCATCTTTGGTCCCATGTCGTGCTGCCCGCTGCATTACCGGGTGTACTCAGCGGCATGAAGCAGGGCTGGGCCTTCGCTTGGCGTTCGCTCATGGCGGCAGAAATCTTCGTTGTCATTCTCAGCGGCTATGGACTTGGCTCGATGCTCCATGATGGTCGCGAGTTGCTGCGTATGGAGCAGGTCGTTGGCGTGATGGGCATGGTCATGCTCGTCGGCCTCCTCGCCGACCTTGCCATCTTCGGTCCAGCCGAGCGCTGGCTCCGTCGCTCGCGCGGTCTTTCGGCTTAAGAACAAGACGGGTAACTGGAGACTAAGGACTAAAGCGACACGCTTAGGTCGTCAGCGCGTCTCGAGTACTTTGGGTTCAATCTTGATATCGATCACGAGCTCGCCAGCGCTGTCCTCGTAGCGGTGGATGCAGGTGATGTGCAACTTACGGATTAGCCCCATGGAGCTGGTGGTCGAGTCGCGGTACTTGTCCTCGAGTTCCTTTCGCATTAGCGATGCAAACGTCTCACGCGTCTGCGGGTCTCGCGCTACCTGGGCAGACTCCGCGTCAATGATGTAACGATAGGTAAATTCCCAGGGTTTCGACGGGCGTATCTCTACCAGCGTTGTGTCTCCCACCTGCTTGGGTAACGTCGTTTGGCTCACTTGAGTGATGGTCGCTGCGATTTCGCTCCACTCCGGCTTGCGCTGGAAGATTGGCAAGATGTCGAAGATGAGAAAATTAAAGACAAAGAGACCAATCGCCCAGTAAACGATTTTTTTGCGCTTAGCTGGATCGAGCTGTGGAAACTTCATGACAGCTTAGCTGCGGTAACCGATGCCGGTGCCGAGTTATCGGCTTAAGCCTTCTTTTTACCGCGAGCGAGAGCCACCGTGCCTGTGCGGGCGGTTTCAACGATACCGAAAGGTGAAATCAAGGAGAGGAACGCCGAGATTTTACTTTCGTTACCAGTGAATTCAATGACGACGGCATCGGTAGCGACGTCCACAATCTTCGCGCGGAAGAGCCCAGCGATTTCGATGATCTCCGAACGCGTCACTTTGCTCGCTTTGACTTTTACTAAAACGAGTTCGCGGGCGACGTGGTCGACTTGCTCGCGGGAGAAGTCATGAACAGCAATAACGTTCACCAATTTATCTAAAGCTTTCACGCAACGATCGAGGGCGGCCTCGTCGGCAACCACCGTAGCGGTAATCCGTGAATACCCTGCGTCATGCGTCGGTCCAACATTGAGGGTCTCAATATTGAAGCCGCGGCCTGAAAGCATGCCTGCAACGCGTGCTAGTACGCCGAACTTGTTTTCGACGACGGCGGAGAGGGTGTGCTTCTTCTTCATATGTTTGTGAGGTGAAAGGGGTGGACGGGGAGGGATTCGAACCCACGACCTACTCGATGTAAACGAGCCGCTCTAACCAGCTGAGCTACCCATCCGCGGGTTTACCTTCTTAGCCAAAGGAAATGGGAAGGGGCAAGCAGGAAGCGGGAAGGTGCGTGGTGAAACTAAAGGCTAAAGACTAAGGACTAAAGAAGCCCCTGCGGGGCTATAGTGATAGCGCACGCGGCGAGCTCTCTCCCGCTAACACCGCTAGTACCGCTAACACCGCTAAACCAACCAGCCACATCCCGTGCCCCTTGCCCTCAGAGATTCGTCGTAAACCCGTGTTTAACCAGCCAGGCCTTCGCTGTTTCGCGTCGGTCGCCTTGGAGTACGATGACGCGATCTTCAAGGGCGCCGCCGGTCCCCAAAGCTTTCTTCAAATCGAGTAACAGGAGGTTACGCATCCGTGCTTCCTGGGATTCAATCCATAGGCCCTCGAGCAAGGTGACTTCTTTGCCCCCGCGACCGGCACGTTCATAGCGCAGGTTTATTTTCCCTAATTTAGGCTTTGGGGTAGGGGCGGGTGCTTTCGCAGGAGGCCTTGGGGGCAAGCCTTGTCCATCGAGACGTTCAAAGGGGTTATCTCCCATGGCAGTGAGTTAAGTTAGGTTGGCGTAAAGTGGAAGCGACAAACGCCTGCCTTGCCTCCGACGATTCCCTAGGCATCCCTAAAGACGTGCCAGATATTCGCCCACAGCTCATTCCCTTCACAGGTGAACTCGCCGCCGTTGGCGAAGTCGTCCGCTTGCTTTCCGAAGCGGGTGGACGTCCCTTGCTCGTCGGTGGGTGTGTCCGCGATGCACTCCTCGGGATTCATGCGAAAGATGTGGATGTCGAAGTTTACGGTTTAGAACCCAAGGCTATCGAATCAGCCCTCCGGAAAAGTTTTGCGGTCATTCATGTTGGTGCCGCGTTTGGTGTTTTAAAAATTAAAGGACACCCGATCGACGTCTCTCTACCTCGCCGTGAAAATCAAATCGGCTCAGGACACCGCGATTTTGCCATCGAAGGTGATCCCAAAATGTCACCCGCTGAAGCTGCCACCCGTCGCGACTTTACGGTTAACGCACTTCTTTGGGATCCGCGTTCAGGCGAACTCATCGACCCTTGGGGCGGTGTTGCCGATTTAGCCGCTAAGCGCTTACGGCACGTTTCCGATAAATTTGCCGAAGACCCCTTGCGCGTACTTCGCGCGATGCAGTTTGCCGCCCGCTTCGAATTTACGGTAGCTCCTGAAACAATCGCCCTCTGTGCGACACTGACGCCAAACGAAATTAGCCCAGAGCGAGTCTATGAAGAATGGTGTAAGCTTTTGCTCCGCGGCGTTAAACCCTCGGCTGGTCTAGATTTTCTGCACGCCTGTGGCTGGTCGCGTTTCTTCCCCGAACTACATGCCGTGGTGGGCGTTGCCCAGGATCCTGAGTGGCATCCTGAGGGTGATGTCTGGAAACATACCGCGCTTTGCCTCGATGCCTTTGCAGCCGAACGACTGGGCGATGAAAAAGAAGACCTCATTGTCGGCTGGGCGGTGCTATTGCACGACCTTGGTAAAGCTACCTGTAGTAAAGTGGAAAGCGATGGACGTATCCATGCCTATGGTCACGAGCAAGCAGGCGAACCCATTGCACGGATTTTCTTGGAGCGAATGACGCAGCACCGTGAAATCATCGACTCTGTTCTCCCCCTCGTGCGCTGGCACGCGGCACCTTATGAACTTTGGAAAGCGCAAGCAGGTGATGCCGGAGTGCGTCGCTTGGCAGCCAAAGTCGGTCGCATCGATCGACTCATTCGTGTGGACAATGCCGATCGAAAAGGCCGAGGTACCTATTTCCCTGCCAACGAAGTCTCACCCCAAGGTGCCTGGCTTTCTGAAAAAGCTCATGCCTTAGCCGTCACTGCGAATGCGCCGAAGCGCCTAGCACTTGGACGGCATTTGATTGCGCTTGGACATTCCCCTCAGCCTTGGTTCTCGGCTGCGCTAGACGCAGCCTTTGAAGCTCAGCTTGACGGAGGTTTTACCGATGAAGCCGGTGGTATCGAGTGGCTCAAAAGCTGGGTAAAGTCTCAAGGCAAGTGAGTCGCTCGCGTTGCCCATGGTGCGGCGATGACCCGCTTTATGTGAAGTATCACGACGAAGAATGGGGTCGTCCAGTCCATGACGATCATACGCTTTTCGAATTCATCACCCTCGAAGGCGCCCAAGCCGGTCTCTCTTGGTTGATTGTTTTGCGTAAGCGTGAGCATTACCAAAAAGTTTTTGCCGGTTTCGACCCTGTGAAAGTCGCCCGGTTTGATGCCAAAAAGATTAAAACCTTACTCGCTGACCCAGGTATCGTCCGTCACCGCGGAAAAATCGAATCGACGATTAAGAACGCCCAAGTGTTTTTAAAAATGCAAAAAGAGTTTGGCTCGTTCAGTGCGTGGTTATGGGGACGGGCGAAAGGCCATGCCTCAACGCTACAGAAACGTCCAAAGACCATGGCACATATCCCGACAAACTCCATCTTGGCCGAAGAGCTTTCGCGCGAATTACGAAAGCGGGGTATGCGCTTCGTGGGTCCAACCATCCTCCACGCATTCTTGCAAGCGGTGGGAGTTCTTGACGAACACCTTGTCAGTTGCTGGCGGGCAAAAGCTAAGCCTTCAAAGAGAAGGGTGTGAAGTCGGTCTTGGTATCGTAAGCATCGACGCCTTCGACAGATTTCAACTTAGCGCACGTCCAATAGGTAACAGGCGTCATGAAGACTTCCACGGCGACCTTGAAGCACCAGTTGGCAAACATCACGGCGAGGAGTGTGGATGTAGACCAGATACCGAAGAAGGCCAGTGGATAGAATACAAGGCTGTCGACGGCCTGGCCGACAATCGTCGAACCAATCGTACGCATCCAAAGGTGTCTACCTTGCGTCCGGACTTTCAGTTTCGCCAAGACGTAGGAGTTAAGGAAGTCGCCGATAAAGAAAGCGATCAGCGACCCGACCGCGATGCGCCAGCCACTCCCGAAACATGTGACCAATGCGGGTTGGAGTTGCGCACTGAAAGGTTCGTTGGGACTGGCTGGCAATGTCAGCACGACCCAGCTCATAAAGGTCGCAAAAGCCATCGCGCCGAAGCCTGCCCAAATAACTCTTCGTGCAAGGGCGTAGCCGTAAACTTCGGTTAAGATATCGCCAAAAATATAGGAGAGGGGGAAGAAGAGATTGCCGGCCCCGAAGTCGACTTTGCCAAAGATCGGTAAATCCAACTGCACGACTTTCGCGGGACCAATCAAGTTTGAGCACAGGAGCACGGCCACAAACGCAGCCATGATGAGTTCATAGTACTTATAGGTTTTGGCGGGCTGTGTCATGGTGGGTAAAGTTTTTAGAGACCTGCCTTAAGTCTTTCAAAAGCTTTGAGCGCACGGTCGCGACCTTCGGTTAAGCCTACAAGTGGTCGCGGGTAAGTCTTGTCTAAGACGATGCCAGCAGCTTCGAGAACATCGGCGGGAGCTTCCCAAGGTTTATGAATCCACTTTGCGGGAAGCTTGGCGAGTTCGGGTACAAACTGACGGACATAGGTTCCATCGGCGTCAAATTTCTCACCTTGGAGTACAGGGTTGAACACGCGGAAGTAAGGGGCGGCATCTGCTCCGCATCCTCCTGCCCATTGCCAGCCCATGGTGTTGGCAGGTAAATCTGCATCAACGAGGGTGTCCCAGAACCAATCTGCTCCGTCCTGCCAGGGCTGTAAGAAGTGTTTTACTAAGACGGATGCGACGACCATGCGCACACGGTTGTGCATCCAGCCCGTCTGCCAGAGTTGTCGCATGCCTGCATCGACGATGGGGTAGCCGGTTTGACCGCGCTGCCAGCCCTTGAGTAGCCGTTTCTCGCGAGCCCATGGGAACGCCTTAAATTCTGCTCGCAGGGGTTCGTCCGTGGTTTTCGGGAAATGGTAAATGAGGTGATGTCCAAATTCCCGCCAGCCAACTTCGGCTACATATTTCTCGCCGCCTTTGATGGACCATTTTCCAGCCTTCTTAATCGAGTGAACGATTTCGCGTGGTGAGATCTGTCCAAAGTGCAAGTAAGGTGAAAGGCGCGAAGTGCCGTCTTCTTTAGGGATATCCCGTGCGGTCGGGTAATCCTTCACAGGACCATCCACAAATTGCG
>CAIYUD010000008.1 GCA_903929325.1 uncultured Opitutia bacterium
CGGAGTCGACCGAGCTCATCGATGCCTTCAACCGCTGAAAGGGTTGAATCGCAGTCTAAAAGCAGAAGCCGAGTGGCCATGAGTTAAAAGAGCAGTAGGAGCGGGTAGGGAGCAAGCGGGAAGCGGTTGGGTCCAGGTTGACCCCTAGCCTAAGTCGGTTATCTCTGCCTATACCTGTGAGGCCGTGCGTCCTACATTTTTTAACGGTACCTGACCTGAGCCCAGTCGAGGCCATCCATGTCGCCGCGGATACTGGTTATCCCTTTGTCAGCTTACGGCTACAGACGCCGAATCCTGCCGACGTTGCTTTACCCCTTTTGCAGGATGATGCGCTCGCGCGTGAAGTGGCAGAAGCATCTCGTAGCACAGGGGTGGGCATCGCTGAGGTGGACATCCTTCGCTTGCCCGCGGATGCAAAGGCTGACGGCCTTGTGCGTTTTATCGATCGTGCAGCGAGTCTCGGGGCAAAACACTTAGTCGCTGTAGGCCTCGATAATGATGAGAATAAACTAACAGAGATTTTTGCTCAGGCGTGTCGCTTGGCTGCGCCGCTCGGCATGACAGTTAACCTCGAACCGATTTCTTGGAATGCAATCAGTTCATTAACTCAAGCGCAGCGTATTGTGAATGCAGCAGGTCAGTCCAACGGCGGCGTCTTAATTGATGCGCTCCATTTTCATCGGATGGGTGAATCGATCGATGACTTGAAGACAATAGCACCTGAGCGGTTTAATATTTTCCATCTTTGCGATGCGCCCTTATTAAGTCCTGTCGGTGTAGATGCCTTGCGGGTCGAGGCTCGCACGGCACGCCAGATGCCTGGCGAAGGTCAGCTCAAACTGACACCCTTGCTCACGTCGCTACCATTGCATACGTTGGTCAGCGTCGAAGTGCCTAATCAAAAACTTCTCAAAGAATTTACACCGAAGCAACGGGCGGTGATGGCCTTAAAAGCCACCCATCTGCTCTTCAAAGATTGCATTTAAGGCGTCTCTAAATGTTTACTCACGGCGTCCGTGAGCTCACCTGCTTCTCCCAATCATTGGCGCACCATTGCACTTCGTTGGGCAGAAATCGGAGCACCCCTTCGGCCGGTTGCTGAAGACGTCAAGTTTGTCGCAGACGAAGCTTTGGCTTGGACGAAAAATAACGGCCGTGCACCGCGCGCGTTGATCCTCGGTGTAACTCCCGAGCTCTGTCGGCTCGATTGGCCAAAGGGAACTTCCGTTTGTGCGGTCGATCAGTCACCTGATATGATCCGGGCGGTGTGGCCAGGAGATCCTGCCCAAGTGACGACGTCGAACTGGCTTGATGTGGGCAGCGTCCATGCGCCGGGATCATTCGACATCGTTGTCTGTGATGGCGGTTTACATCTTTTGCCATACCCCGATGGACAATCCCGACTCTCGGAAGTCATCGCAAAGCTACTTGCTCCCAAGGGACTCGCCATTGTTCGACTCTTTGCCCTTCCGAAAGCTTCCGAAAGTATAGCTCAAGTCTTGGCGGCTTTGGCGAATGGTAAAATTACGGACATGAATCGCCTTAAACTTAGGGTAGGTATGGCGCTACAGAAAGATTCTACCACGGGCGCTTGTTTAGGTGATGTCTGGAACTGTATTGCCGCTGTTGAGCCAGACCTTGCCACTCTTGCCCAACGTCTTGGTTGGCGCCGCGAACACGCCGAGGCCTTGGTCAGTTACCGTGAATCGTCCACCCGTTACTATTTCTCGACACCGCAAACAGCCATCGAGTGCTTGGAGTCATCTGGCCAACTTCGCTGCGTACGCACCCATCTGCCTTCGTATCCCAATTCCGAACAATTCCCGACAGTTGTCTGGGAACGTTTATGAAACCTTCTGATCCTATTTCTGACACTCAGCGTCTGCAGGACCTGATTCATGGCTATCGCAGTACAGCACTGCTCTATGGCATGGTTAAACTCGGTTTACCTGAAGCCTTGGCGGCAGGACCGCGCACGGCTGCAGATTTGGCAACCTCGCTCAAACTCCATGAGGCCTCGCTGCATCGATTTCTTAGAGGTTTAGTTGTTATGGGCGTCCTCAGTGATCTGACAGGTGGACGTGTTGAACTGACCGCTATGGGTCGATTGATACTCTCGCCCGGTATTGCAGCTCACTTAATTGTTAGCGTTGAATCCCATTTACCCGCATGGAATGGATTAGCACATAGCGTGCAGACAGGCGAAAAGGCGTTTGATAAAATTTTCGGTATGACCACTTGGGAGCACCGCGAAGGTAACCCTGGGCTCAATCTGGCTTTTAATACTTGGATAGGGAGTGCCACGGCTGATGGCATGAAAGACATCGTCGACGCGCTTTCCTTGCCCGCAGCGGGCGTGATTGCGGATGTCGGCGGCGGCAATGGCACACTTTTGGCAGCGATCCTCCTCCGTTGCCCAGCTTTAAAAGGCATTCTGGCCGAACAACCGCACCTTTTGGAACAAGTTAAACAAACGTTTAGCCATGCAGGTCTTTTGGAGCGCGCGACTTTTACCGCCTGCAATTTCTTTAATCCTCTATCTTTTTCAGCCGACGCGATTGTGCTGAAGAGTGTTCTCCATGACTGGGATGATGAGGCTTGCGTGAAGATTCTTGGGCATTGTCGCCAGGCTTTGCGACCCCAAGGGCACATCTTTATCGTCGAACGTTTGCTCCCTGTAAAAATCTCCGACAAACCTTATACCATTCTGTTAGACTTGCAGATGATGGCGGTGACAGGCGGGCAGGAGCGAACTGAACGTACTTACGGTGCTTTGCTACAGTCTGCGGGCTTACGGCTTGATTCTGTTAAACAGACGCAAGTTGGCTTTGCCGTTTTATCTGCATCAGCTCGTTAATTTTTTGAATAAAGTGTAACCCGCTTGCCCTTGCCGGGGTTAGACTGATGCAGGGTTTCGGAGTCCTGCCATCCTACTAAATACCATGCACCTCAATCGATTGCTGAGTTTATGTGTTGTTTCATTGGTTTTGAATGCCGCCTCAGGCGTGAACCCGCCCCCTCCAGGCCCTCCCGGACGTCCTCAGCCCCCGGGCTCAGCTATAAACGATCCGAGCGTATTACCCAAGCAGCCCTCGGTACGTGTTGAGCCGACTCGGCATACACCCATGCCATCGGTAGACCCCATGCGTCCGCAGATTGGGCAGCCATTGCCTGGGTTAACAACCGATCAGCTTAATCTCTTTTTGGATGGCCTCGAGGATTTCGAGAAGGTTGAGGATGTCGCCGGCGGTCTTGGGCCTACCTTTAACAACACCTCGTGCGTAAGTTGTCACTCTGCCCCTGTTGCGGGTGGCGCGAGCACGACCAATGTGGTGCGCTTCGGGCGTGTCACGGGTACGACCTTTGATGCATTGGAGTCACTCGGAGGTACGCTTTTACAGAGCCAAGCCATTCTACCTGAGGCCCAGGAGTTTGTGCCAACACAGGCCAACGTGGTTATTAACCGTAACTCTACGCCGCTCTTCGGACTTGGCCTGATCGACGCAATTCCTGATGCAGCGATTTTGGCCAACGTACGCACCGTGCCTGTCGATGGCGTTCTTGGTAAAGCAGCGAGTGTAACCGATGTCGTTAGTGGGAAAACTCGCATCGGCCGCTTCGGCTGGAAGTCCCAACAGGCAACACTCTTGGGTTTTGCTGCGGATGCATACCTCAATGAAATGGGCGTCACCAACCGTTATTTCCCTAACGAAAATGCGCCGAATGGAAACGCCGTCGCTTTAGCTCATACAGATATGATTGCTGATCCTGAAGACGCACCAGCGACGGGTTTGGCTGACTTCGAAAAAGTCGCTAACTTCATGCGTTACTTGGCGCCTGCGCCAGTTGCGCCCCTTACGCCTTCAGCGGCGACTGGGCAAAAACTCTTCACGTCAATGGGCTGTGCGCTCTGCCACGTCCCTGCGTTGTCGACTGGCCCAAGTGCAGACCCAGCGTTCAATCGTAAGCCCGTAAAGTTATTCTCAGACCTATTGCTCCACGACATGGGCACTTTGGGCGACGGGATTGTGCAAGGTCCTGCTGGCGCGCGCGAGATGCGTACGTCGCCACTGTGGGGACTGCGCTTTAGTGCACCTTATCTGCATGACGGACGTGCACTCACCGTCGACCAAGCAATTCGAGCCCATGATGGCGAAGGCAAGGTCTCGCGTGACCGCTACATTAAGTTGACCCCTGTCCAGCAGTCGCAGTTACGCGATTACTTGCTCAGCCTGTAAGAAGGTCAGCCACCAATCTCGACTTCTTGGTACACGGTATTCTCGGTCTCATTCACCGGTGCTTCGGGTAGGATAAGAATCCACCGAGCATTGCCTGTGAGCGGGAGCGAGGTGAAGTGCCAAGATCCGCGAGATTCAGAACGGGTGTCGACTTCGCCTAAATAAGTATAGTCGGAAATATCTTTCGGAGCCTTGTCTGCTTTACTCCCGAGCACGGTGAAGCGTTGGGGCAGACGTGATGCCGATTGTGCGTAAGACCAGGTGCGCAGCGAATTCACTGCGACAACTTTCCCGAGGTCAGCCAGGTAACGTCCGCGTACGCTATTCGCAAAGACAGGCCCATAGTCTTTGACGAGTTTCCCGTCACCCAGCTCGGTGGCAGGTCCGTTCGCAGGAGCAGGTGATGCGGTCCATTTTGCCTTCAGTGTTGGGAGCACGCCGGGTTTTGGAGTCAAAGCTTTGACGTCATTGGCCCAATTCACCTCACAGGGTTTAAGCGGATTTATATCTACAGTGACTGGCTTTTGGTCGCGGATAATTGTCAGGGTTTTTACCGGCTCGAGCGTTGATTGGATGAATGCAGCGATATCATTCACGGGCTGGCTATTGACGGCTAATACCAGCGTGCTCTTCCCGTGTGTGTATGACAGAGGGTGACCTGCGGGTGCGTCAGATAGCACTACACCGCGGGTTTCCTTGCTGACGCCGAAGGCAGAGTATTCTTCACCCACCATATTCTTAACCGTAAGACCGCGCCAGTATATCGCGGGCGTTTGGGTAGATTCGGTCGTGGTATTCGATGAAGTTGAAACAGCGTCGATGCGCGGGGTTGGAGCGATGGCCCGAAGGGTAGGCTTACGTACGCCAAAATCGTCGGTCGGGAAATTTTCAAAACCCATTTTAAGCGCGGGCGATCCGGGCTTTACTTGAAAGTCGCCATTGTCCGCGTCCACAAAAAGTGGATCGCCCGCTGTAGAGCGACTTTCAACTCCAAGGCTTTTAGCGGCGTTGAGGTCGCCCGCTTTTGCAAAGAGATTATTGTCGATAGTTTTACCCCAGACCTTTGGCATGCCGATGGGAGCGTGTGCCCCGAGTAAGATATTACGTTCGAGGGTATCGCCGCTGTTTGGGTACCAGACATGGGGATGGAATCCGCAATTCACGAAGATGTTATTCCAGGCGCTCCGACCGTAGCCTTCGCGGAACTTCAGGCCACCGTTTAAAAAGATGTTATGGTGGATACGGTAGTTGGAAGATCCGTCGTCGAGATCGACGTCCCACCCGTGGTCGCAACGCCAGCGCGAGAAACGAATCTCGGTTGGCTCCATGGCGTCAAGGAAGGGTAGGCCGGGCTCTTTCGCTATATCTTCAGGGTTCGTTGCGCCCCAGTAGCGGTCACGCCCCCAGGAGTTGAAAGAGCCGTGGTCACCCGTCTCCAGTACGGTGTCAAAGACATCGCAGCCCTCAATGATATGTCCACCCCAACCACCGTCACCGATGTTGATGCCGGCGCGCGAGGTTTCATGGATGGTCAGCTGACGAAGTATCATCCGCGCAGCCATTTCAATCTCTACGCCAGCGCCTTGTTTTTCAATCTGGCCAACTCGTGAGATGAGGCAGTCTTCAACTAAACAGTCCGAAGGGTAGTCGGGTGATTTGGGCCCCGGTGTGCGGTCGAGTTGTGACACCTTCAGGCGCTGGTCGTAGTGCAGCAGGGGATTACGTACCGATGAAACATCACCCACAAATGAGATACCGCTCGCTCCGGCGTCATGGACATGGAGTCCGTTGAAAGTAATTTTACGTGCGTAGCCCGAGACGAGTAAGGCGTTTCCGCCGAGCTGATCGAATTCGCTATCGCTCACCGAACAGTCCTCGGCACCCGTGAACATCACCGCGGCGCCACGATAAAATGTCCAATCCGAGCGCAACAACGGTTCGCGCGTTTCCATAAAGGTCCGAGCTGCGTGGCGGAAGGTTAACCCTTTGAAAGAAATATGGTGAGCGGGCTGTGTGGACGTACCACGCAACTCAATCAGGTTAGCGAGGCGCACCCCTATGAACTCGGCTTTATCAACGGCGAGACCCGCGGGTGGCATGAAGTAGAGTAGGTTGTTCTTTTCGTCATGGAACCACTCGCCAGGTGCATCGAGTTCTTCGAAGATGTTTTCGACCATGCGATCTTTTGCGTGCATGGGTCCACCGCGGTTATTTTGCCAGCCACCCACATAACTTACTTTATTAGAGGCTTCTTTGCCTGTGATGCGGTAATGGTACCCACCCCAGTGATGTTGGTGCATCGCATGGATATACCCACCTGTTGGATCTTTCCAGCGTGCAGCTCGGCTGGGTGCAAAGGCATCGGCAGCGGCACCGCGGTAAGGCGTTGAGCGTAGTTCGGGATTATAGTTCGGGTAGCGAGCGAGGATCTGTCGTATGCCGTCGGC
>CAIYUD010000009.1 GCA_903929325.1 uncultured Opitutia bacterium
AAGGTGGCCGCGTTACCGCTTCCGCGTTCTACTTCCTGGGTAATCTCTTCTGCCCTGCTGTTCGTTGTGCTTGAGCTAGGACGACGATGGAAGGTGGGCCGAACGCTCAATGTACTCGCGATTGGTTTCACTGTGTTTTGGATATTTCTACTCGACGTGGCGAAGAACGAGTCACCTGATGTGTGGCTCATTGCCTTCTTGCTACTCACGGGTCTTGGCCTGCTGCTACTTGGATTGCATCGTGCCAAGCCGGCGTTTGCCTGGGTCGCCGTTACGTTTGCTGTCATCGGCATCCTCTTAGCTCTACCGAAATTTACTGGTGCTGGTGGATCCCTGTTCATCGGCCTGATGGCGGTGATAATCTTTGTAGCAGGTCACCTTGCTTCTTTACGTGGCGAGCGCATCGTCGGCCTAGTCTGCCTAGGGCTAGCTTCCTTCCGTGTCGTCTTCCACGACCTGTCGGACACTGTTGGCCGCATTATCGCGTGCGCCGTGCTGGCCGCCGCTTTCTTCGGTGTCGCCTGGCTTTACACCCGTTGGTCTCGTCCGCGTGCGGACCAGGCTTAACCCCTGCGGTCCAAGCTTCGATAATGGATAGCCTCGAGTAGATGCGGTGTGGCAATCCGTTCAGACCCAGCGAGGTCTGCAATCGTACGTGAGACCTTGAGGACTCGGTCGTAGGCACGTGCCGATAGCCCAAGCCGCTCCATGGCTTGCTGGAGGAGGTCGCCTTGGGCACGCTCAAGCGATGCGTACTGGCGCAATTCTGCACTCGTCATGGAAGCATTACATGCGCCTGAGCGGTTCGCAAAGCGTTGTCGTTGGATAGCTCGTGCAGATTCCACCCGGGTGCGTATGGTGGTCGATGATTCTCCTGCATGCGCGGAGCGTAGCTCATCAATGCTCAACGCCGGTGCTTCAACTTGTATGTCAATACGATCGAGTAGCGGTCCCGATACGCGACTGCGATAGCGTTGAACCATGGCAGGCGAGCATCGGCATTCTCGTAAGCGGTCTCCAAGGTATCCGCAGGGACATGGATTCATGGCGGCAACTAACATGACTTGTGCCGGCAAAGTGATTTTAGCTGTCGCCCGAGAGACGGTTACGCATCCGTCTTCAAGGGGTTGTCGTAAAACCTCGAGCGCAGATCTGCGGAACTCTGGTAACTCGTCTAAAAAGAGAACCCCGTGGTGTGCGAGCGAGACTTCGCCTGGCCCAGGGATACTGCCTCCGCCAATTAAGCCGACATCACTGATGGTATGATGCGGCGATCGAAAGGGCCTGTGCCACGAGACAATGCTGCCATCCCTGGTGATACCCGCGGCCGATTGAATAGCTAAGATTTGCAAAAACTCATCGGCATTCGGCTCGGGTAAAAGGGTAGGGATACGTTTGGCGATGAGCGACTTCCCGGATCCCGGGGGTCCAATCAGTAAAAGGTTATGTCCACCTGCGGTCGCAACTTCGGTTGCGCGTCGGGCAATGGCTTGTCCTTTAACTTCGGAGAAATCTATTCCGCTCACCTTTTGGTTTCGCCGAAACGGGCTTTCTTCGATCGGTATCGGTGTTAAAGGAATTTCTCCGGATAAAAAGCGGATGGCTTCATCTAATGAATTCACGCCATAGGCTTCAATATTGCTAACGAGTGCGGCTTCTTGTGCGGACGCTTTAGGCAGAAGCACGCCGCGTAAGCCAAGTTTTCGTGCAAGTAGCGCAAGGGCAACGCCACCGCGTACAGGTCGCAGTGCCCCGGATAGACTAAGTTCGCCAGCGAGGAGAAGGCCTTCGCATTGTTTAGCTTCGAGGTGTCGCATCGCTACGGCTAAACCAATTGCGATTGGGAGGTCGTAAAGGGCTCCTTCTTTACGCAAATCTCCTGGAGCCAAGTTAATGGTGGTATGCATTTCCGGTCTGCGCAGGCCGGTGTTCATGAGGGCGGAGAGTACGCGATCCTCAGACTCTTTGACCGCGGTGTCTGGTAGGCCGACCATCCATAGACCGTATTCGCCTTCTTCCCCGGTGTTGATTTCAACGTCCACGGGTAAAGCTTCGACGCCAATCAGGGCGCCTGAACGAATGACAGAAAGCATGTCGCAGGTGAGTGCGATGCACCCAGGACAGCAAGTGGGCTAAACTAGGGATAATTGACTAAGCACTTACTTCACTCGTCATCATCATCATCGGGCTCTTCGCTGAGTTTAAGTCCGAGTGCAGCGAGGCCTTTGCCATGGGCACCCATGAACTCTTCGGGATAGCGGTCCATGGGTCGTGTTTGAGCCCAAATAGAGCGATTAAGGGTATCATCATCAATCCGGTCAGGGCGTTCGTAATCCAGGCGATCCGCGCGAGCAACAAGTGCACGTTGGTCTTCGCTGAGCATTGATGTTTTGGCGCCACGTTGTTCGTTTAAGGGCTGGGCTGGCTGATGTGCACTGTAGGGTTTGAAGTCGGGAACTTCTTGGAAGCACGCCTCCATGGTTGGTGCTGAGGCAACCAATTGGTTGAGTGGCGGCATACCGAGTATCCGACTTATCGTGTGCAGTACGGCGGTTTGGTTGTAGAACTGACTGATAGTCACTCCGCGCTTAGCGTATGGACTTACAACTAGGCAGATGGAGCGATGTCCGTCCACGTGGTCGCCACCTGTCTGTGGGTCGTCTTCGTTAACGAAGACAGCCATATCTTTCCAGAAGGGTGATTTTGATAGGCCTTCCATAATACGTCCAAGGGCTAAGTCATTATCCGCTATATAGGACGAGGGTGTGAGTTCTTTGGCCGTGTGATCGTTCGGTAGGTAAATAATAATAAGCTGCGGTAGATTTCCTTTTCGACTGAAGTCAGCGAGTTCTTCCAGGAAAACGTCTGCACGAACTTGATCGGGAATCGACATCTCCCATCCAGGGTATTTTGCGCAAGACATTCGACGGAGCACGTCGACGCCGTAGTGAACTTCGTAAGCAGTTTTCCCAGTTTTATTTTTCCAGTCTTGATAAAAGTCGTTATAGGTATTTCCGCGTACTTTAATGGTATAATCGAGTTCGCCGTAATTACGGAAAGTTTTCCCTGCTAGCAGTGCTTGGTCCCAGAGGAAGCCACAGCCTGCGTAACAGAGCGCATCGGTGCCAAAGTCATAGGCGCAACGAAAGTCACGTCGGTCCTTCTCGCGGTAAGGTGTAGTGATGCCTTGGACGGCCCACATATGGCCGTCGGCTGAGTTCACGCCGTTACAATAATAGTTATCCAGCAGTACAAATGTTTCAGCCAGTGAATGGTGATTCGGGGTGACGTTACGCGGGAAGAGACAAAGTTTGGGTTCGCCGTTTCCGCGTCCGAGATCCCCGAAGAGCTGGTCATAGGTGCGGTTTTCTTTGATAATATAGACTACGTGTTTAATCGTGGATGGGTCACCCAGTTTTGCTGGTACCGGTATGGGCTTCGTGGTTCGGGCGACTGCACCATTGGCTTCAATGGCATGCGCGGTGCGT
>CAIYUD010000010.1 GCA_903929325.1 uncultured Opitutia bacterium
CCTTGTCCTTTAAGTACTCGGGGTGTTTTTCTTTGAGTGCACCGACAATGGCTGTGAGGTTACCAAAGTCGCCCTTGGACTTGTCCTTGGTTAACTCAGTCTCGATACGCAGCGTAGGCTCCCCACCACCGACGGGCATTTGAATTGTGGCGGTCGTATCGGGAATACCTAAGGCAGCAGCAACTTGTTGTACCTTCCCTGTATCAATAATCTCTGCGGAGGAAATGGCCACCAATGTCGATTCGCCGCCGCGGAAGTCCTTACCAAAGGCATTCTGACCTTTATACGCGAGTTCGCTAATCCCAAGTGCCACCACCGACCATGACACGATTAGGGCAACCTTAGCGTAACGCAGGAATTGAATGTTTAGGTCATGCCGGAAGACAGGCAGACCAAACAGTCGTGTCATCACACCGCGCGTGATCGAAATTTCTTGGAGACCACGGCAGGTCACGAGGGTCGAAAGGAGGGTCGTGAAGATACCAATGATGAGCGTGATACCAAAACCACGCACCGGACCCGTACCCATAAACGCCAAGATGAGTGCCACAAGTAAGTGCGTCAAATTGGCGTCGATAATCGTCAACATCGCACGGTCGTAACCTTCGCGGAGTGAGACGGCTGCATCTTTACCTAAGCGCAGTTCTTCGCGCACACGTTCAAAGATTAAGATGTTGGCATCGACCGCCATACCCAGGGTGAGCACGAGGGCAGCAACACCAGGCAGCGTGATGGTCGCGCCAAAGTAAGCCATCGCCCCAAGCATCATCAGCAAGTTGAACACCATGCCGATAACCGAGATGAAGCCTCCCCATAAATAGAACCCAACCATGAAGAGGACGACCAACCCAACAGCGACAGACGAGGCGACGACCGACTTATCTTGGGCATCCTTCGCGAGCGAAGGGCCAACCGCAGTCACATCCTGTGTGCGTAAGGGGAATTCCAGCGGGTTATTTAATACATCGGCTAACTCTTTAGCTTCCTCAGCCGTAAAGCTGCCGCTAATCATTGCGCTACCGCCGATGATGGGATTACGAACGCTGGGTGCTGACTGGAGCTCGCCATCAAGCACGATAGCCATTTGCCCCAAGGTGCCGTCGGCATTCTGTTGGGCAATCTTGGTGGTTAATTCACCAAAGCGCTCTGCCCCTTCTGACGTAAAGTCTATATTCACCTGCCAGCTAAAACCGTCCGGAATACCTTGGCGCGCAGCAGAGATAATTGCACCCGTAGCTTCGGCACGCTTACGCACATAGTAAGTTTGTAAGGTGACTTTACCTGTACGACGGTCGGTGTTGCGCTCGGTCAACACTTCATAAAGTGAAGCTGGCGAATCAGGCTGGCGCGGATTATCGGGTAAGCTCCGGAAGGTATGATCAAGTTCGCCAGCGGCTGGACGTTGATAACGGTAGACGAGTCGGAACTCGAGTTTCGCTGGCTTCTTAAGCACATCGATGACGTCAGGATTGTTCGCCGCGTCTTCACCAGGCAATTGAATCTCTAAAACATCTTTGCCGACGGGACGAATCACTGGCTCGGCTACGCCAAACGCGTTGATGCGCTTGTCCATGACTCGCGAAGTTTGATCAATCAAACCTGCACCACCGCGTTCGGTACGTTCTTCGAGCGTGCGTTCAGCACGCTGCAAGCGAGTGGTGGCCTCGGCGAGACCCTTGGTATCACCTGCAGCTTCACGCGCACCGACCTGAGCTTGTGCTTCGCTGACTGCTTTCGTGGCATCGGCAACGGCAGTTTCCGTATCGATCTTCAGCGTAAACGACACACCGCCCTGCAAATCTAGACCGAGTTTGAGACGGCCTTGGGAACGGCGCAGAAGCTCTTTTAAAACCAGCGTGTTTCGTTTCAAGAGCTCTGGCTCTTTGACGAAAGTTTCCGGATTAAAGAACAAGGGAAGCAAGTCGACAGGCTCTGCACGTCCACGGCCGGCGCCAATATCGCGAAGCGCTTGATAGTATGTCGATGCCTTCCGGTCTTCGGGGACGCTCGTATCTTTAATACCGAAAGCATGGATACGTGCTAATGCTTCGGCGTGGATTTTATTAAAGTCTGCCTGTGACTCTGGGCGCACATGTTCAGGCGCATAGGTTTCAAGAGGGACTGTACGAAGGGGGGTGAGCTCGTAAACTGCGGCCGCAAGGACCAGCAACGAGACCACGACCTTCCAAAGGGGTCGCGACGTCATGGGTGTGTGATCGTCTGAGATTAGTTAAGTGCGGCTTGTCCAGATACGCTGCTCGACTCTTCTCCGTCGGAGAGAATCGCACTACGCAATACCACCAGGCGAACGCCCTCGTCGACCTGCACCGTAGCCTTCACGTCGGTCAGTGAAACGATTTTGCCGAAAATTCCGCCCGTGGTCATGACCAAAGAGCCGACCTTTAACTCGGATTGGAACTTCTGAACCGCCTTCTGCTGCTTACGCTGAGGCGCAATCACGAAGAAATAGAAGGCTACGAACATTAAGCCGTAGGCCAGAAGGATTACCCCACCCCCACCCTCCGGTGCCGGACTCGCAGGTTGTTGAAGTACAAGTGCTTGCAGTTGATTCATGTTATTTGGTTGTTTGGAAAGTGCGAAAGACGCCTAAGGGATGGGTGGAGTGAGACAAAAAGGCAAGCCCGCGTGGTCGGGTTAGGTTGACCGCCATGGGCGACCTGTCAGCCTTAGGCACTTACTTCCATGGAAAGTTCCCCTAAGGGCGACGCACCTTCCGCTGAAACCAGCGTGCCGATTAAGCCCCTAACGTTCGCAGCTTCGATCGCCGCGCTCGGCGTTGTATTCGGGGATATAGGCACCAGCCCACTCTACGCACTCCGCGAGAGCTTCAAAGCTGCCTTTTTACACAGCGGCCCGGCAGCACCCTCCCCTGTCGTACCCATTCTCTCCCTGATTATCTGGAGCCTCATCCTCGTCGTTACCGTTAAATACGTCATCTTAGTGATGGCAGCCAACGACGAGGGCGAAGGCGGCGTCATGACCCTCGTCTCATTATCCAGCAAAACGCAAGAGGCCGAAAACCCTGACTCTCCCAACAAAGGGCGTAACGCCATGGTCGTGATCGGCTTAATTGCTGCGGGACTACTGTATGGCGACGGTATCATCACGCCGGCGATTTCGGTGCTATCAGCCATGGAAGGTCTCAAAGAAGCTAACTCGCGCCTGCAAGGCAGCGTCATCGACCCTCACTTGCTCAGCAATGTCATTCCTTGGTTGGCAATTTTTGTACTCATTCCACTTTTCGTCATTCAACGCAAAGGGACGTCTAAAGTGGGTGCGTATTTTGGCCCCATCACCTTAGCATGGTTTATCAGCATCGCTGGCCTAGGAGTGCTTTCGCTTTACGAGAATTCGAGCACGATCCCTGCACTACTGCATGCATTTAATCCTCTCAACGGATTCGGCCTATTCTTTACGACACCAGGCCTGGCGTTTGTGATTATTGGTGCCGTCTTTCTAGCGGTCACCGGCGCTGAAGCACTGTATGCCGACATGGGTCACTTTGGCGAAAAACCCATTCGCACAACGTGGCACCTCGTCGTCCTCCCCGCACTTATCGTAAACTACTTGGGCCAAGGCGCATGGGTGATGTCACATTCGGCAGACATTCAAGACCCACTCTTTAATCCATTCTTCAACATGGCACCGAATTGGGCACAGATCCCGCTCGTCTGCTTAGCGACCTGTGCTGCCATCATCGCTTCACAAGCTCTCATCTCGGGGGCGTTCTCAATGACAACCCAGGCGATTCAATTGAAGTACTTGCCGCGCATGCGCATTATCCACACCTCAGGCGAGGAGTCAGGGCAGGTCTATTTGCCGTTCGTGAACTGGTTTCTCTTTATCGGCTGCGCTTACGCCGTCCTTCAATTCAGATCCTCCGAAGCCCTAGCCGGCGCTTACGGAATTGCGGTTAGCCTGACCATGCTCGCCACAACGCTGCTCTATGCGGAATTCTTGCGTAAACGTAAGCACCTCGGAGCGGGTGCCTACATCTTGATGATTCCATTCATCTTACTTGAGTTACTCTTTATCGCCGGAAACTTTCCTAAAATCCTGCAAGGAGGGTGGCTCCCACTGTTGGTCGGAGGATTTGTCTTCATCTGCATGTATGTCTGGAACCGCGGCCGTACACTCTTGCAGCGTAAATTCAAAGAGGGTGATCAAAAACAGATCTTTGACGTATTCATGGACAGCATGGAGGACTCCTTCCATAAAGGGGCACTCAAGCGCGTTCCGGGTGTCGCCGTATACATGGTCGGTAATACCGAATCCGTACCCATGGCCCTCGCCCACAACTTAAAGCACAACAAAGTTGTCCATGAACACCTCATGATTTTGACCATCAAAATCGATGAGTACCGTGCGACGGTTCCCGCTGCTGAACGCGTTAACTTGATTTATCGAGTACCCAATCCTGCGGAAAAAGATAGTAAAGCGACCGACCCATTCCCGCGCGTCATTAAAGTTATCGGCAATTACGGCTTCCGTGAAAACGGACAAATCGAACCCGTACTGCGAGCAGCTTTTGAAGACCAACAGATCGAATACAACATGATGAAGATTACTTACTTCGTCAGTCGCGAGACAGTGGTGCGCAAGGAAAGCCATGTGCCCGGACTCAGCCTACCGAATGTCGAGGAGAAGATTTTTGAAGTTCTCAACCGTAATTCCCTCTCGGCGACGGCCTACTTCAACCTCCCGCCAGGTCGCGTCGTTGAGCTGGGCATGCAGGTTGAAATGTAAGCAGCGCCAAAGAAAAAGTTACAGGGGTTGGCCGCCGAACCCGCATAAAATAAAGGGTCGAAAAATAAGTCGGCCTAAAATCGCTCTTTTTACTTCCATCTGAGGGCACATCCGCTTTCTCAATGGGCTCATGGCACATACCGCAATCCTCGCCCTTGAAGACGGAACAGTCTTTCGGGGGAGAGCTTTCGGGGCAGCCAAGACAGTGGTTGGTGAATCCGTCTTTAACACATCGATGTCGGGTTATCAGGAAATCCTGACCGACCCTTCGTACTTCGGACAAATTGTGACGATGACAGCGCCGATGATTGGGAACTATGGCGTGAACGAAGATGATATGGAATCGAATGGGCCTAAAGCCGCCGGATTCGTCGTCCGCGAACTCTCTCCGCTCGTCTCGAACTGGCGCGCTACGACCGATCTTGGAAGTTGGTTAGCTAAACACGGCATTCCAGGAATCGAAGGGATTGATACGCGTACATTAACGAAGAAACTGCGCGTCGCAGGTGTCATGAAGTCTTGCCTCTCCACAGAAGACATTACGGACGCCGAAGCTGTACGTCGTGCCCGGGAATGGAAAGGCCTCATTGGCGTCGACTTCGTTAAAGAAGTGACCTGTCGCACCCCTTACCAATTTACCGAGAAAACTCAGGACGATGGTCTTTTCACGGTTCCCGGCACAACCCTCTATAAAAGCAAAGTTGCCCAAGGTAAGCGCTACACCGTGGCGGCCTACGACTTCGGGGCTAAGACCTCAATCTTCCGACGCCTACGCTACGCAGGGTTCGACGTCCATGTCTTCCCTGCAACGACCCCTGCTTCGGAAATTCGTAAGCTCAACCCTGACGGCGTCTTCCTTTCCAACGGACCGGGCGATCCCGCCGCCCTGAAGTATGCCCACGAAGCCGTAGCCGACCTCATCAAGACCTACCCGGTCTTCGGCATCTGCCTCGGTCACCAGATTATCACGCACGCCATCGGCGCCTC
>CAIYUD010000011.1 GCA_903929325.1 uncultured Opitutia bacterium
GCCTCCATCAACATAGCCATGATACAGCCGCTCAATACAAAGAAGACATCGACTCCAAATGCTCCAGCTGAAGGCGCATGCGCTGTATGAAAATAGACGACAGCCAACGCAGCTAAGCCGCGAATTGCTTGAATGAGGCTGTATAAAGGCTTCATCGGCTCTTCCCGTATTCTAGTTGGTCGGCGTCGGCGTCTTCATTAAGTGCGAGCCAAGCGAGGACTATGGCGAGCAGCGTGAGCACCGGCGTGAAATAGAAGATGAAATCCAGTGTGGCGTGAAGCAGTAGAACAATCACGCCTGCGCAGAGTGCCAGCAGTGATCCTGAGCGGCGGCGCCAGGCATTGCGAATTCGGAAACCAAACCAAATCAACGCAGACGCAAGAATCGCACAACCCGCAATGCCCAACTCAAGGAGCGCTTGCAGCCAATCGCTGTGGGCAAAGTTGGCGCGCGCCCAAAGCTTGCCTTTGCTATCTATAAACTCGGGTTGCTTGGCGAGGTACTCGGGCGACGTCCATCGGTACGACCCTGCACCCCAGCCGTACATTAACTTCGAGGCATCACCTGCATCGAGCTGAGCATAAACAGCACGACGAATTGGCGCACGGTCATCTTCACCGGCTTGCATCAATCGCTGCTGTTTTTGCTCAATCCGATTACGGTATTTATCTAAGTTTGTTGAACTTATCACTGCATAGCCGAGCAAAAGACTGCAGCCGAGAATCGCCAAAGCGGGTACGGGTGAGAGCGCGTTGTGGACATTGCGGTCCAAGAAGTAAAGCGCAGGGGCGACGCACAAGAGCATGCCTGCACCAATCATAGCACCGACGCTTGCGGTACTTGCTGCGGAAAGAAGTAAGAGTGCAAAGAGGAATCCGGAAATCAGGTGAGGTCCGCCGCGATCTGCGCGTTCGCCTTTCTTGCTGATTAAGTGCGACGTCAGCGCCAACACTAGGGCCGCAGCCAAATAGAAGTAGATGCCCGCATGATTCCGGTATACAAACGGACCGAAGGGGGCATGGTGCGCAAACCAAGGCTTGAAGCCTAAAAACTCACGGGCCGCAGACGAAGCTACAACGCCACCAACAATGGCGATGATAAATGCATTAACTCCAACCACCCAAGCGATCTTGGTTAAGACACGACGACGCGTGACGGCGATGTGGAGTGCACAGAGCAGCATCCATGGCCCAGAGAAAATTAGTATCTGTCTCCAGCCATTCATACCACCTGGATCATTGTCGCCAATAAACGGGGCATCCAGACCTGCAGGCAACCAGCTGACGGGGTCCTGCGGTAGAACTCGCCAGATGAAATCGCGCTCGACGACCAAGCCCCAAGGATTGAGCGACTGAATCGCGATATAGGTAAAGAGCGCTAAGCCGATCCAGAAGGGCGGGAATTTGAGGAGTCGACGGCTTGCAAACGTCTGCAGGCGAAAGAGTGCGATTACCATGACGGCTAACGTCACACCCAGTCCGGTCATCAATCCACGAAGCCCCCACTGGTCAAACTCAACAGGGGGTAATGCTTGCTTCGGCAAAAGCTCGAGAGTCGAGGCACGCTGGTCGGCGAGTTCACTCCAATCGAGCACGCTAAAAGCAATTGCAATAATAACGCCAATGACAGCGGCGGCCGCGAAATCTTTCCAAAGTGAAACGATGAGCGGTGATTTCCTGTCTTTCGGAAGCAACGCAAGGAATAGAGCAATCAGGCCGAGTGCGAAGCTCGTCCACTGCGTCCAAAGCACAACGCCGCCCCAAGCCCAGCCGGTAAAGACGAGCATAAGGGTCGCAACGAGGGCGACGGAGTTTTCGCGGGAGAACCATTTCATGGGGAGAGGGAGCGGTATTAGCGGTATTAGCGGTACTAGCGGTATTAGCGGTATTAGCGGGGTTAGCGGTGCTAGCGGGGGTA
>CAIYUD010000012.1 GCA_903929325.1 uncultured Opitutia bacterium
AGTCGCTTCATTAAGTTCATATCTTCTTCGATGTCTGGATTGCCTGTGGTCAGAAGTTTTTCACCGAGGAAGATTGAGTTGGCACCAGCGAGATAACACAGTGCTTGGGTTTCGTCGGACATATTACCCCGTCCTGCCGAGAGACGCACCATTGCCTTGGGCATAAGGATGCGCGCAACGGCCACCGTGCGCACAAACTCGATGCTATCAACAAATCGACGGCCTGCGAGCGGCGTGCCTTCAACGGCAACGAGGGCATTGATGGGCACGGAATCAGGCTGAGGGTCCATCACCGCGAGTTCGACGAGCATCTTCAGACGGTCGTCGACTGTTTCACCCATACCAATGATGCCGCCCGAACAGACCTCAAGTCCGGCCTTACGCACATTCGAAAGCGTTTGTAGACGATCGTCGTAACTACGCGTTGTAATAATCTTGGAGTAATGCTCGCGCGAGGTGTCGAGGTTATGGTTATAGACATCGCACCCAGCATCCTTAAGTCGCTTAGCTTGAGGCTCGGTAACCATCCCAAGTGTACAGCAAACTTCAAGACCGAGCGTTTTTACGCCAGCGACTGTCTGCAGAACGCTATCGAACTGTTTGCCTTCGGCTACGCGACGCCAAGCCGCACCCATACAAAAGCGTGTTGCGCCGCCAGCCTTTGCCCGCCGTGCATCCACAAGAATAGTTTCTGTTTCCATTAAAGCCTCGGCTTCAACGAACGTGTTATGGTGCACGGACTGTGGGCAATACGCACAATCTTCAGGGCAGGCACCCGTCTTAATCGATTTCAGCGTACAGAGCTGCACGCCTGCCGGATCTTGGTTGGCTTGATGGACTTGCTGGGCGCGGAAGAGCAGCGTGTTGAGCGGCAAGTCGTAGAGTGCGCGAGCTTCGTTGAGGTTTGTTTTCATGATTTGATTAAAAAATAATGAGGGAAATTTAGGATAGGACTTCGTTAGCCGCTTTACGTAGGGCAGCGATAAGGTGTTTAGCTTCGTCAGGCTTGATAGAGATTGGCGGTACAATCAGGACGGAGTCGCCGAGAGGGCGGATAGCTAAGCCATGGCGACGAGCGGCAAGGCAGATGCGGTAACCGATACGGGCATCAACCGACCAAGAGGGCGTACCGACGGGAGCAGCGAAGTCGACTGCAGCCGTTAGGCCCAGCTGGCGAACGCCATGGACGTATGGGTCGGCAGCAAACTCTGAAAGTAATCCCTGGCCGATGACTTCGGCGCTCTCGGTAGGACGGCCCGAGGCGATCAGTGGACGAAGCTTACGGAGTGAGGCAAGTGCCACCGCACAGCCAAGTGGATTTCCTGAAAAGGTGTGGCCGTGGAAAAAGGTACGCCCCTCAGAGAAAGCACCAAGGAAGGCATCGTGAATAGCGTCTGAAGTCATTGTTGCTGCGAGCGGCAAGTAGCCCGCGGCCAAGCCTTTCGCCAGGCAGAGAAAATCTGGGACAACGCCTTCGGCCTCTGCGACTGTTAAGCCACCCACCCTACCGAAACCGGTAAAGACTTCATCGAGTATGAGATGGACTTCGTATCGACGACAAAGCTCGGAGACTGCACGGACAAATCCAGCAGGTTGCTGAACCATTCCTGCGGCACCTTGCACACGTGGCTCGAGAATGACGCAAGCAATGCGCGTAGCATCGCGCGTCAGCAGAGCCTCAAGTGAACGAAGCGAGGTGGACGCATCAGACTTTGCGACCTTACCGGCGCACTCACTGTGAATGGGCGCAGCGACGTCCTCTGCAGCGAACATCCAAGGCGCAAAACGTTCATGGAAGGCACCCCTATCGCCGACCGACATCGTACCAAAAGTATCGCCGTGATAAGCCCCAGTAAAGCTGACCACACCGCGCTTCGTTGGTTTGCCGACAAGCTGCCAGTATTGAAATGAGAGCTTGAGTGCGACTTCGACGGCGTTGGAGCCATTGTCGGTATAGAAACAACGCGGAAGAGCCCCACCCGTCAGGCTGGCAAGTTGTTCAGCAAGTGCAGAGGCGGTTGGATGGTTAAGGCCGAGCAACGTGACGTGCGCAACGGCGTCGAGCTGATCGCGGAGAGCCTGATTGAGATCAGGATCATTGTGGCCGTGAACATTGGTCCAGACTGAGGCATTGCCATCGAGATAGCGGTGCCCTGCGTGATCGATTAACCAGCAACCTTCCGCACGTGCTATATGCAAACGTGGATTGCCTGCGTACTCCTGCATTTGGGTAAAAGGATGCCAGGTATGCCGCTGGTCGGCGGCATCCACAGCGTCGACATTCGACGCATCCGCTAGGGGCGGCTGAGGCATACCCATAAGGTGGACGCCTTATAGGCCATTGTTAAGCCAGAAGTGTAGCCAGGTTAACGGTGGCTGCCGCTTGCTCGGACGCATAAATCACTCACTATATGGCTATACCATGAGCACTATGACTGTCCGCGCCTTCGGAACCCCTACCGCCAAGAACCCTCTCGCACCAATGGACATCGCCCGACGCGAGCCAGGTCAGACCGATATCGAGATTGAGATCCTCTTTTGTGGAGTCTGTCACTCCGACATCCATCAAGCGCGTAATGAGTGGAAAAATACAGTCTACCCCTGCGTCCCTGGCCACGAGATTGTCGGCCGCGTAACCAAAGTTGGGTCCAAAGTCACCAAGCACAAAGTTGGTGATCACGCCGCCGTCGGTTGCATGGTCGACTCGTGTCGCACGTGTCCGAACTGCCAAGCCGGTCTCGAGCAATACTGTCACAACTGGGCAACGTTCACCTACAACAGTCCCGATAAACATCTCGGCGGCCATACGTTTGGCGGCTACTCGAGCCACGTGGTCGTCGATGAAGCTTTCACGCTGCGCGTGCCCAAAGAACTCGATCTCGCTGCAACTGCGCCGCTACTTTGCGCAGGCATTACGACGTACTCACCCCTCCGCCATTGGAAAGTCGGCCCAGGCAAGAAGGTTGGTATCGTCGGCCTCGGCGGACTCGGCCACATGGGCGTAAAGTTTGCCCGTGCATTCGGCGCCCACGTCGTACTTTTCACTACTTCAGAATCAAAAGTTGCCGACGGCCTCCGCCTTGGCGCACATGAAGTTGTGGTCTCAAAGGATAAAGCTGCGATGGCCAAGCATGCCGCATCGCTCGACTTCGTCCTCGATTGCGTCTCAGCACAGCACGACATCAATGAGTATATTGGTTTGGTGAAACTCGATGGCACCCTTTGCTTGGTCGGGGTACCAGAAAATCCATTACCCGTTCACCCTTTCAGCGTCATTTTGCCCCGTCGTAGTTTCGCAGGATCAGGCATCGGCGGCATCGCCGAGACGCAAGAGATGCTCGAGTTCTGCGCGAAGCACGGGATCGTCTCAGACATCGAGCTCATCACGATGCAAAAGGTCAATGAAGCATGGGAGCGAATGCTGAAGCAGGACGTACGCTATCGCTTCGTGATTGATATGAAGACGCTGGCTTAAAGGCCAGCTGGAGAAGCGTGCCTCTTTAGTCCTTAATCGATCTTGCGCTGTGCCTTCCAGAAGCGCGGCCGTCCAGAGAGATCAGCACTTCCCTGCCCTTCGACTAATCCGGCACGCATCGTAATCTCCGTGAGCGAGGCATGTTGTGTGATACCTGTTTCAAGCACGACCCACCCGCTAGGATTGAGAAACTTTGGCGCTCCCTCGAGGATGCTTCGTAAGTCAGCTACACCTTCTTCGGGCGCAACAAGTGCCGATAAAGGGTCATGCAACCGGACTTCAGGTTCGGCTGAAGCGACTTCAGTATCCGTTAAGTAAGGCGGGTTCGAAATGATAAGATCATACTTATCGGCTACAGCGTTGAACCAGTCGGACTTTTTAAAATGAACGCGTGCAGCGAGCCTAGTGAGTTCTGCGTTCTCGCGAGCCAGCACTAATGCATCATCGGACGTATCCACTGCATCAATAGACCAAGCAGGCCGCTCTTGGGCAATTGCTAGCGCGATAGCCCCTGAGCCTGTACCGAGGTCGAGCACGCGCACAGCCTGCTCCGCGGGAAAGCAGGCCAGAGCGAGGTCGACGAGTTCCTCAGTTTCTGGACGGGGAATGAGGGCACGCTTATCGGACTTCAGTGTAAGATGACGAAATTCGACTGTACCTAAAATGTGCTGAAGCGGTTCATGTGCCGCGCGACGTACGGTTGCGTCTCGTAAACGTGCGACTTCAACGTCGGTCAATAACCGCTCAAACTGAAGATAGAGATCGAGGCGCTTCAAGCCAAGCACACCCGCAAAGAGGTGCTCAACTTCGCCCTTCGGTTTCGCGAAACCTTTACGGCCTAGAAAGTCTTCGGCTTTCCGTAGTGTCTCAAGCAAGGTTTGCATACTCAACGTGCCGCCGCCCGACGTAGACGATCATTAAGCGCAATACCAATGCCTTTAGGTTCAGCAAGTTCGACAATGATCACCGAGTGGTGTTGTTGGTCGACTTGTCGCAGAAGTGCGAAAAGGCCGTGGGCAGCCTCGACACAGTCGCCATGTTCGGAGAGATAATAAACGCGTGCGTGCGAAGGCGTTGTTGGCCGGCGCGACTGAAGAATTAATGCAGTACCTGGTGGCAGTGAGGGCGGCTTCTGTCCGCGCTCAAAAAGCACCATGGGTAGCTTCGGACTATAGTGACGCTCAAGCATTCCGGGAGCGTCTTGGGCGGCATCCTGCGCGCTTGTATGTGTGACGACCTCAAGCGGACCGAGCACGGCTTCGAGTTGCTCCGTTGAAATAGGCCCCGGGCGCAGCAAACGAACGCGACTGGGATGCGATAGGTCAATAATTGTCGACTCAATGCCATGGGCACACGAGCCACCATCGACAGTCAAAGGGCAACGCGCGCCAAGCGATGTACGTACGTGCTCAGCAGTCGTCGGGCTAATATAACCAAAAGGATTCGCACTCGGTGCGGCCAAAGGAAGCGCGGACAACCGAAGCACCTCGCGAAAAATTGGGTGTGCTGGAATGCGCACGGCAACCGTGTCTTTGCCTGCAGTCACTAAATCAGGTACGCACGTTTGCCGAGGTAGCACGACGGTCAGTGGGCCTGGCCAAAATGCCGCAACCTTGCTTAACCGAGAATCGACAACTGCGATTCGAGCGAGTGCATCAATGTCAGCAACATGGACGATGAGCGGATCAAGCAACGGACGACCTTTGGCTTCGAAGATTTTTCGAACAGCCTCCGGATTGAGGGCATCCGCTGCTAAGCCGTAAACTGTTTCCGTGGGCAGGGCGACAATGTCGCCTGAACGCAGCGCGTCTGCCGCACGTGAAAGATCAGCGCGCGAGTCGGTCAGAAATGGAGACGTGTCGGACACAGGGCGAGGCTAAGGACTAAGGCTTAAAGACTAAAGCGGAATGAGGTTTAATGAGACTAAGGTCTAGTGACTGAGGGATAATGCAGAAGGGGTCTGCGGGCGCCCTCAAACAAAAAGGCCACCGAGAGGTGGCCTTTTAGGAAACGCTTTTCAGCGTGGCTTACTTCATCGTAAGCATGCAACGAGCGCGCTTAATCGCCTTCGTAACATGTCGCTGCTGGGCAGCATTCAGACCGGTCAACTTACGTGGCAGAATCTTGCCAGTCTCAGTGACATAGCGGGTCAGGGCTTCGGGTTGAGCGAAGTCGAAGTCATGAGGGTTCTTGGATCGATTAGGATTACCTTCTGTAGTCATGGGAGGGTTTGAAATGATGGTTCAAAGGGGGTTGGGCAAGGGTTTTTTATAGGCCTGAACTGCATACAAGGGGGCTTAGCCCATTAAACCTAGCAAAAGAGCCTTTACGGGCCGCAGGCCCTTAAACCCTATGGGTTAGTAGGCCTTTGCCATAACCACGCGCCGGGCACTGGGCTCGCCCGTTACTACACATTTACCCGCTTCGGCAGGGGCGTCTATCGGGATACACCGGATGGTTACCTTAAGCTCTTCTTTGAGACGCTTCTCCACTTCCGCCGAACCATTCCAATGGCAAAGTGCAAACCCGCCATGGATCTCTGGGCGTTCAGAATTCTTTGGCGCGAAGTAAGCCTTAAGCTCTTCAAAGGTATCAATGGTCTTGGTGTGAGCCGCTTGGAAAGCACGCGCGCGCGCAAGCAGATTGTCCTGGATGGCTTGGAGACGTTCCGCGATTCCGGCGACGAGTTCGGCGCGCGGCACCGCTGCTTTTTCTCCATTGTCACGACGGGCAACCATAGCAACGCCTGCAGCAATATCGCGTGGACCAACTTCAATTCGAAGTGGTACGCCCTTTTTAATCCAGCCCCACATTTTTTCGCCACCACGAAGATCGCGGTCGTCGATAGTTACGGTTAGTGGCCTTCCGTGGAAACTTTTGGCTACGAGTTCCTGCTGAAGCGTCTTGCAGTAAGCAAGAACCTCGGCGCGTCCCGCATCATCTTTGTAAATTGGAATAATGACAGCGTGCTGGGGGGCTAGGCGAGGCGGCGCGATGAGGCCGTCGTCGTCCGCATGGGTCATAATCATACCACCAATCAAGCGCGTCGACACGCCCCATGAAGTGGTATGCGCGTATTGCAAGGTGCCACCTTCATCCTGGAAACGGATATTGCAGGACTTGGAGAAGTTTTGTCCGAGATAATGGGATGTGCCTGCCTGCAGCGCCTTACGATCCTGCATCATAGCCTCGATACAGAATGTCTCGACCGCGCCGGGGAAGCGTTCGCCCGATGTCTTTGTGCCCTTAATCACTGGCATCGCCATATGGTTCTCAGCGAAGTCGGCATAAACCTCGAGCATGCGTACGGTTTCTTCCATAGCTTCTTTCTCAGTGGCATGGACAGTGTGGCCTTCTTGCCAGAGAAACTCTGCCGTACGAAGGAAAAGACGTGTGCGCATCTCCCAGCGAACCACGTTGGCCCACTGGTTGATGAGAATAGGGAGATCGCGGTAAGACTGAACCCACTTTGAATACGTCTCACCAATAATTGTTTCGGATGTTGGACGAACAATGAGCGGCTCTTCGAGCGGGCCTGCAGGGACAAGTTTACCATCAGGACCTGCTTCGAGACGCGAGTGAGTGACAACTGCGCACTCCTTGGCGAAACCCTCGACGTGCTGAGCCTCTTTTTGCAGGTAGCTCATCGGAATGAAAAGCGGGAAGTAAGCGTTGACGTGACCCGTGGCTTTAAATTTTGCGTCAAGATCGCGCTGGATGTTTTCCCACAACGCATAACCCCAAGGCTTAATCACCATACAGCCGCGCACCGGACTGTTTTCAGCGAGGTCGGCGGCCTTAATCACCTGAAGGTACCACTCAGGATAATCCTCGGCGCGGGTCGGCGTAATGGCGGTCTTGGGCTTGGCTGGCTGCTGTGACATAGCGAAGGCTCTAGAGACTAAAGACTAAGGGCTAAAGACTAAAGAGGGGTGGCGATAGCAGGAAGAAGCAAGGGGCAAGCGGGATGCAGACTTACAAAGCTCACATCCTCCCGCTTCCCGCTTGCTACTTCATTCAGCCTTTAGGCTGAATGCTCCCACCCAGGTGCACCGACACGCGTGGCCCGTAAAAATTTCCAGCCCATGGCCAAAGCCGCAAAGCCTAAGCTCAAGGCCAGTGCCGCCCAAATACCTTGCGCGCCATACCCTAAAGGAAATGCCAGGATAAGACATAGGGGTAATGCGATGCCCCAGTAACAAGCAGCTGCAGCCCAAGAGGCCCAAGCCGCAAAGTTAACAGATCGGAGTAAATAAGCTGAGACAACTTGAATGCCGTCGAATGGTGCCCACAGGGCTGCAAAAATAAGTAATGTTGAAGCAAGATCCCCAACGCGTGTCCCTGCAACGTGGTAGATAGCCAGCAACTCCGGCCGAAGTACAACCATGAGCAGGCCGTAAATTCCCATGATCGATCCCGCAACAATCAGCGAACCAACGCCGATGGCACGAGCAAGTGCACGGTTGTTGGCTCCACGCGCTTCTCCGACTCGAATACCCGCAGCAATACCAAGTCCTAGTGGCATCATAAACGCGGCCGACGCCGCACTCACTGCAACTTGGTGTGAAGCTTGCGAGATAGGCGAAATCCACCCCGCGAAAATCGGGACGACCGCAAAGATGCCCACTTCACTTAAGCTGTGAAAGCCTGCAGGGATGCCGGTTTTTAAAAGCCTCGCGAAAACTTGGCGATTTAATCCCTCACGCACATTGACTTCACCGCGCCCTGGTGTGAACCAAAGACCAATCAGCATCAGGATTCTTGAGAAGATTGTTGCCCACCCTGCGCCAGCTAAACCGAGTTTTGGGCAACCCCAATTACCATACATCAAAAGCCAGTTGAGACCGATATTGGCGAGAAGGCCGACGGTTAACCAAGCCAATGAAATCCAGGGCTGATGTTGTGAGTCGCGATGTCCACGGACGGCGTGAAACAACAATCCAGGGACAATTCCCCAAGCCATTAAAATATAAAAGTCGTGCGCTTCGGCAACAACCTCAGGCGCAGATCCGAGATGCGGCAAGAGGCAGACGCTCAGATGTGTGAGCGCAGCGGCGACGACCCCAAATGTCAGTGCGAGTGCTGCGCCATGACGGAGAATGGCGCCCGATGAGCCCGTAACGCCGGCGCCATTATCTTGTGACTGATAAACCGCCACTGACCCGACGACGCCGATTCCAAATACGTAAGGGATATAATTAAGATTTCCAGCAAGTGCCGATGTGGCCAAAGCCGTCTCCCCAAGCCGACCCGCCATAGCGACGTCGATGACAAACATTAAGCCATACCCGAGCATGCCCAACATAATCGGGACAGCTAGTCGTAGCGTAGGCCCCAGTTCGGTGCGGATAGAAGGTGCAGTCGGCGACATTAGGAAAGGAGAATGACAACATCCTCAGGTTCGACCCAAGCGCAACAGGAAGCAGAAGATCCCGCGCGATTACGCGGATTCATCTCAAGCACTTTAAGCAATGTCCCTTGGCGAGGCTGGAAATCATGCAAAGCACTATTTCCTAAAAACACTGAGCTGATGACCGAACCTGCAAAGGCGTTGTCCTCAGGCCCAATGCTATCGAGGTGCAGGCCTTCTGGTCGAATACACACCATCACCGAAGCGCCATCCGCAGGAGGGGCATCTGCACGTGCCAAGGCCCCACTCACTTCGCCCAGTGCACAACGGACGATGGCTTCGCCAGCAGCAGAGCGAACAACGGTCGCTGGTAAAAGATTCGCGGCGCCCAAAAATGCGGCCACCCAACTATCAACGGGGCGGCGGTAAACATCACGCGGTGCACCGGATTGAACAACTTTACCTTCACGCAAGACAACAATCTGGTCTGCCAATGCATAGGCCTCGGGCAACTCATGTGTTACGATGATAGTGGTAATCCCGGCCGTTCGCAGAACCGTCGATAAAGCCTTGCGGGCTTCTTCGCGCGAAGGCACGTCTAGATGCGAAAAGGGTTCGTCCAATAAAAGGAGTGCGGGGCGTGTTGCCAGCGCGCGAGCCACAGCAACACGTTGCTGCATGCCACCCGAAAGCTCGCTTCCGCGACGTGCACCAAGACTTTCTGCACCTAAAGCTTTTAAGATCTCCGCAGACCGCACGAGCGCTTCCGCCGAAGATGCCCCACCCTCTTCAGCTCCTTGAGCAACATTCTCGAGAGCGGTCAGGTGAGGAAAGATTACGGGCGACTGGGTAACGAGAGCGGCGCGGCGCTGTGCAGGGGTTTGATTCGTCACCTCTTTGCCACCAAGGCGCACTTCACCCGTATCTTGTGTCGTCAATCCAGCCAGCACCCGAAGTAAAGTCGATTTGCCTGCGCCTGAAGGCCCAATGACGCAAAGCGTGGAACCTGCGGGCACATCTAAATCGACTCCTGCTAACGCAGCCACGCTACCAAGGCGGCGACGAAGGGCGGTGGCGCGAAGTGGAAGCACATCCAAGGAGGAACCTTAACTCACGAAAGAGGCAAGGTGTGACTTTGCTAAAAACAAAAAGACCCAGCCGAAGCTGGGTCTTTGCGAGATCAGACAGCAATTACTTCGACGCTGATCGTGACAACCATGCCATAATGCCGCCAAAGAGCGTAACGAAAGCGCCCCAGATAAGGTTAAGGCTGATGGTTACTGTAATGGAGTCTTTTGAATCCGTTCCGCCAATAAAGCCCTTGATGATAAGAATAGCGCCAAGGATTAAGAAGAGCTGTCCGATAGGTTTACGAATATCCATAGAGTGAAATAAATGTGAGTTTGGTTGGGAGAGGTTTTACCAGAAGTACCAATTAAGGAAGACGCAGGCGACTAATACAATGGTGCCAACAACGGCTGGACGGATATACCAAGGCTCACCTTCTTCGGGGGGCTTCGGTGTCATTGAGTAAACGAGTCCACGTAATTCGCCGTCAGACTTATCACGCTTCGTAGCGAGAGAGATCGCCACCGTTGCGGTGAAGCAGACAACGAAGGCGACGATCGCCATCCAGAAGTTCTGCGCCATCTCTGATCGATATGTGTAAGGAGCCTGTTGCAGTATCCAGCCACCCTTAATACCTGCGACATTACCCGTAGCCAAGGAGAGTCCATGGAAGATGGCAGCGCCAACAGTTCCGAGGACGAGACCGAAGAACGCGCCGTGTCCGGTAGCACGCTTCCAGAACATACCGAGCAAGAAGGTCGCAAAGAGGGGGGCGTTCACGAAAGCGAAAATCAACTGCAACATATCCATGATATTGTTGAACGCGCTGGCGAGGTAAGCACAACCAATCGAAATGATGATGCCCACAACTGTCGCCGCCCGGCCCATCCACAGGTAGTGCGAGTCGTCACGATTCGGCGCAAGGTGCGTTTGATAGATGTCGTATGTCCACACCGTGTTAAACGCGGTAACATTGCCAGCCATACCGGACATAAAGGAGGCCATAAGGGCCGTCATGCCTAACCCTAGCAACCCGCTTGGCAAGTAGTGCGCAAGCATACTAGGCATCACCATGTTGTAATCGGGCGAGCCATCGGCGGCACCCGGAATTGCGTAACCACTGCCGTCGTTAAACCATGCAGCACACCAGCTCGTGTCCGTCAGTGCGTATGCAATAACGCCTGGAAGAATAACGAGTACTGGGAAAATCATCTTGGGCACTGCGCCAATGATAGGCGTACGACGTGCGGCGCCCATCGTCTTGGCGGCCATGGCGCGCTGAACGACAAGGAAGTCTGTGCACCAGTAGCCAAAGGACAGAACAAACCCGAGGCCGAAGACCATACCAAACCATTCTACTCCCATGGGATTATCTGAAGTGCCCATGCCAGCCCATGAGTGGACAAAAGCGGGGTTCTTTTCTTGAAGTTTTGCGACGAGACCCGACCAGCCACCCACATCACGCAGACCGAGCCAAACGAGTGGCGCGAAGCCGAGTACAATCAGGAAGAACTGAAGTACTTCATTGTAAATCGCCGAAGTGAGACCGCCTTTAAGCACGTAAACAAGAACGATAGCCGAACACGCGAGGATCGACAGGTTGTAATCCCAGCCGAGTAAGGCTTGGAGAAGTTTAGCGAGTACATGCAGCGAAATGCCGGATGAGAAAACCGTCATCACGGCAAAGGATAGCGAATTAAAGGTGCGGGTTTTTTCGTCGAAGCGCAGCTTAAGGTATTCAGGAACTGAGCGAGCCTTTGAGCCGTAGTAGAACGGCATCATGAAGACGGCGAGGAAGACCATCGCAGGGATAGCTCCCACCCAATAGAAGTGAGAAGTCATCATGCCGTACTTGGCACCCGATGCGGCCATACCGAGGACTTCCTGTGCTCCAAGATTAGCGGAAAGGAAGGCGAGCCCTGTCACCCAGGCTGGAATAGAGCGTCCGGAGAGGAAGAAGTCTTCCGATGTTTTATTGAGTCGCTGTAGTGAAAACCCGATGCCGACAACGAAAGCGAAGTAGGCAAAGAGGATGATGTAGTCGACGGCCTGCAGGTGAATGCTAACGCCGGATGACATGAGGATGGGGGCGAACATAGGGGTGATGGAGGTGTCGCGTTGGGTAAGACGACACCCTTTGACTATCCCCCAAAAGGGAGATGGTCAAGAGCGAGCCCATGGCCCTGTCGGCTTAGCGTTTTACGCCGGGCGCTTTATTCAACTCCATCGACCAATCACAGGCTATATGTAGAGCCTCGGTGAGCTGGATATCATACTCGGGCCACTCTTCATCTTCGAGCGGTCCACGCAAACGCGACATGTGCTTCGAGGCTTTTTCCCAATTAGGATCTGTCTGCTTTTTTGCCTGAGCAATAGCGGCATCAAGTTTAACCTCTTTGCTCGCCAGTTCGGACTTCCCGTACTTCTCAAGTTCTTTTCTGACGCTTTCGCGGAAAGCAAGGTCCTCGATGCGCTCATTGCGACGTGTATCTAGGGATAAAGGAACCTCGGTGCGATTCACCTTCGTGCTCGTCCATGAAAGCATGTGAGAAAGCGTAGAGAACTCGGGGAGCTCAACTTGTCGACGGTGACTCGAATCATTGAGGCGCTTAATTAAGCCGGCACTCAAAGGTGCCTTCAACCAAGAGCCTTCATCGGCCTTGCCCAACATCGGCTCAACGGAGTCCCAAGGAAGCGGCCGTTCGAGATCGGATTCGGCGACAGGCATCACCGAAAAGAGCGAGGGTACCGTAATGTCGGCCGGGACGCCTTTTAGCTGAATCGACGAGCCGCTCGGGGCGTACCATTTTTGAATAGTTACTTTCACGGCCGACTTGAGGTCGGGGGCGAGACGGGAAAGTTCGATAATGTTTTGAACGGAACCTTTCCCGTGGGTTGTGGAATCGCCAACAATTAAAGCCCGGTGGTTATCACGCATGGCGCCGGCAAAGATTTCCGAAGCCGAAGCCGACAACTTGGACGTCAGCAGGATAAGGGGGCCATCCCAGGCAATTTTAGGATCTTCGTCGTTATAGCTCGTGCTCTGACCAGCGCTGTCGCGGACTTGGACCACTGGGCCTTCGGGAATAAAAAGTCCACTAATACCAATAGCCTCGTTGAGCAGTCCGCCGCCGTTGCGTCGCAAATCAATAATCAGTGCACGCATTTTTAAGGCCCGCAACTTAGTGATCAGTTCTTCAATATCTTTGGTAGGACTCGAGCCCTGCCCTTTTTCATCTAAACCATAGAAAGCTGGAAGATCGATAACGCCTACAGGAATGGTGCCGCCATCAACGGGCACATCGAAGCAGCGCGCAGACGCAAGTTGGCCGACAAGTTTTATTTGATCGCGCTTTAAAACGATATCTTTGCGCGGGCCACCATTGTGAGGCTCTAGGATTAAGCGGATCTCCGTACCTTGCTTGCCGCGAATGCGAGAAATGGCCTTGTTCAAGCGCATGCCGACAATGTCTTCGGGTTCGTCTTTCTGATTCTGGCCGACGGCAATAATCCGGTCGTCGGTCTTTGCCCGACCATCCAGAGCCAAGGGTCCGCCCGGCATAATTTCTTTAATCGTACAGTAACCCTCATCGTCCTGAAGGGTTGCGCCAATGCCGCAAAGCGAATTGCGCATCTGGATTTCAAATTCTTCTAGGGACTGTTTGGTAAAGAATGTTGAATGCGGATCGTACTGGCGCGTGAGTGAATTAAGGAAGATTTCCTCAACCTCGTAAGCTTCGAGCTTCAAGTAGCCTTCGATCTTACTGTAACGCTTCGTCAACCGTGCCCGAGCTTCGGCTAGACGCGTGGCGGTTACTTCAGGTACAGTCTCGCGATTTTTTTGACGAGCAGGCGCAGAAGTGTCTGTCGCAGCCGAGGTACGGTCTTCGCCAAAGAGTTCTCCAAGCAAATCGAGCCGAATACGGCGCTGCCAAAGATTGTCTACGGCAGCGTCGTCGGCAGGCCAAGGGAGCTTGCGACGATCAACCGGAAAGCTGCCAGGGGCATTCAAATCGAGCTTAGTGTCTTTCAGTGTCGCGACAGCAAAAGCTGTGCGCTCTTTGGCGTGGCGCGAAAAGGCAGCAAAAATCTCAAAGGCAGGCGTCAGGTTTCCGCGCTGAATATACATATCGAGCGAACTCGCATAACGTTGCCGGTAGCCGTCGACTTCAGCTTGGGTGAAATAAATTTTGGCCGGATCAAGTGCCTCACAATAGCTCACAATCAAGGCATCCATATCGATGGAACTTAAGGGCTTTTTACTAATGTGCAGACGCTCCAAGAGAGCAGCGGTGGCCCCCGTCTCCATCGCCATGGTTTTGTCCGTCGTGAAGAGCGCATCTTGCCCGGGCAAGACAGCGCAGCACAGCGAAAGAATGAGGATGTTCAAGTGTCGCATAAAGGGGTTAGCGCAGGCGGTTACTGAGCTCTTCAAGTCTTTGCCGCTCGGCGGAAGTCAGCGAGCCGAAACCTCCGGTAGATATTTTGTCTAATAAATGGTCCATTTCCATGCGGGCGTCGGCGGAAGTCAGTGTTGGCTGGGTTGCTTTCAGATAAGGAGCGGCTTCGACCACATTATTTGTCTGCACACTAAACGGAGGGGGGCTATTTGAGCCAGTAAACCTGAATAACAATGCGCCGGCAATGAGTCCTCCAAGATGTGCAGAGTGCGCAACATCCGTATCCCAGGCGCTATGCCAAAAACTCCACGTATGCCGCGAAGGTAATTCAGCGAAGATCCAGCCGCAGAGCGTGATAATCCAGAGAGCCCGAAGCACCCAGCGGATACGCATGGGCACTGGTATAATAAAAAAGAGTAAAACGGTGACCATTTCGTCCTCTCGATCGGATAGGCCATAAACCATCACCGCCATGACTGCAGCTGAGATGCCAATAATTTGACTACCACCCGGCCCGCCCACCCCGCTCAGCCACCAGATAAATGCCCCCGCAAGCACACCAACAGTTAAAACGCGTAAAAGAACTGCAGCGCCTTGTTCGCCTTCAACCTGAGAACCAACCCACCATAGCGACCAACAGTTAAAGATAAGGTGCAGGGCGTGCGCATGGACCAAGGCATACGTCAGCCATGTCCATGGAGCAAAATCACCTTCCGTCAGCGGCATCCAATCCAGAAACCGCGCGTGCGCCGAATCCTCAATCAGCCCCAAGACAAAAACAGCAACGAGAACGCCAATGACTATGTGTAAAACGGGAATCTTAGACGAGGAAGGTTCGCCTCGCATGTAAGTCCGATCTGCAAGGCCCATCTAAAGTTAGATTTTCTTAATAATCGCGTCCGCTAAACCGTAATCCACCGCTTCCTGTGCCGTCATGTAAAAATCGCGGTCGGTATCTTTTTCAACTTTGGCTAAAGGCTGATTAGAGGCAGCGGCCAGGATGGCATTGAGCTCGCGGCGCATACGCTCCATCTCCTGAGCTTGAATGTGGATATCAACCGCAGGCGCAACAATCCGACCCATAATGAGCGGCTGGTGAATCATCACCTGGGCGTGCGGGAAAAGTAGCCGGCTATTCTTTTGCTTCGGCGCCTGCAGAAGAATTGACCCCATCGAGGCGGCCATACCTGTGACCACGACTTTCACAGGCGAGGTGATTAACTTGATGGTGTCGTAGACGGCCGTACCCGCAGTGATCGAACCACCTGGTGTATTGATATAAAAAGTAATCTCTTCGCCAGGCGCAGTACCTTCGAGGTAGAGCAAGCGCTCGGTGATGTCGCGGGCAGTGCTGTCATCGACCGCGCCCCAAAGGAAAATTTTCCGTTGTTCGAGGAACTTGCGCTGAATAAGTGCAGAGGGCATGCCACCTGGTTGCTTATCAGTGGTTTTCTTTTCAGTTTCCTCGTCTTCGTCTTCGTGAGCCATAGGAAAGGTTAATGGTGGGAGAAGGTCCGTCCGAAGCAAGCGGTGGTTATCAATGATAAGTAATTTTGGCATAAAAAAGGGCCCCATTGCTAGGGCCCTTTTGAAGATATCCTGAATGCCTTAGGCCTCTACAGGCTTAGCCCATAGACGTTGAATAACATTCAGCAGAATAAGCCCGCTGACGACAAAGACCGCCGTCAGCACCCAGGCCATCGTCAGACGTGAAGGATCGCCTGCTGCATAGAGGAAGTTGCCAATAGCGAAGAGCGATGACCAGATCACGACTACGCCAGACGCCCAGCCCACAAATGCGAGCACAGTATGATTGGATTCAGAAACTTCGGCATCCGACACACCCGCTTCCGCACGGATGGTTGCCCAGCCGGGACCGGCTGGCTTAACCTTGCGAACGAAGCTGATGAGGGTCGCCTTGTCGGTGACTGGAAGAACGAATGATGCCACAATCCATGCGACCGTAGTAATAGCTACCTGTGTAATCGTGTGCTCAGCAAACCCGCCCGCCATGTACTTCGGTACAAAGTATGCCGTGAGCAGAGACATCACCATCGCTACGACCTCGCTCCAAGCGGATACGCGCCACCAGAACCAGCGAGCAACGTAGATAAGGCCCGTGCCCGCACCAATCGACAGAAGCACCTGGAAGGCCTGCTGAGCTGAAGCCATATAAAGGCTAAGCCAGGCCGCGACCACATAAAGGCCAACAGTGCAGAGGCGACCAACGTTAATGTAATGCGATTCAGTCGCCGACTTCTTGATAAAGCGGCGGTAGAAGTCGTGCACTAAGTAGGACGAGCCCCAGTTTAAGTGCGTGAGAATCGTCGATGAGTTCGCTGCGATCAGCCCGCCAACCATTAGGCCAACAAAGCCGACAGGTAAGAACTTGAGCATCGCCGGGAAGGCTGAGTCGTGGCCAATCCGAGCAGCATCAGCATTCGGGAATGCGGCCTGGATCGAAGCAAGGTCAGGGAAAATAATGATCGAGCAAAGCGCAGTGATAATCCAGGGCCATGGACGGAAGACATAGTGCGCAAGGTTGAAGAAGAGCGTGCCGCCGAGGGAGTCTTTCTCAGACTTCGACGCCAACATACGCTGCGCGATATACGAACCACCACCAGGCTCAGCGCCAGGATACCAATTCGCCCACCAGCTAATCGCCATTGGAAGAATGAAGATCATCAACGCGAGCTCCGACATCGAGAAGTTAGGCAAGATATCAAGGATGGGCTGACCGTGGCCCGTAGCCGCAGACATCACAGGTGAATCATTAACCATTAACACCTCTTGGCCTTTGAGTTTCTCAACCATCAATTTAAGGCCCGTGAATGCGCTGTCGTCGGCACCATCAGTTAATTTTTTAGCAACCGCGACCAACGAGTAGTAAGCTGCAGCAAAAACCGCAGTCATCTTAATAAAGAACTGCACCATATCGATGACCAGCACACCCCAGAGACCGGAGTGAGCGGCGAAGACGACATTGAGCACGCCACAGATGGCAATCGTCTGCCAGGCGGGCATGCCGAAGAGAATGTTAGCAATCTTCACAGCAGCGAGGGTGACCATCCCCATGATGAAGCAGTTAAAGAAGAGACCGAGGTAGACGGCGCGGAAACCACGCACAACCGATGCGGCCTGACCTGAATAACGATGTTCGTAGAACTCGAGGTCGGTCATGACACCAGAGCGGCGCCATAAGCGCGCAAAGAAGAAGACCGTGGCGACGCCCGTGAGGACGAAGGCCCACCACTGCCAGTTACCAGCGACACCATACTTACGAACCTGCTCGGTTACCCAATTCGGGGTATCTGAGGAAAAGGTAGTGGCCACCATGGAGAGGCCAGCGAGCCACCAGGGCACAGAGCGTCCGGAGGCGAAGAACTCAGAAGTGCTTTCGGACGAGCGCTTCGCGTAGAAGAGCGCAGGAACGAAGCAGACGAGGATGGTTGCGGCAACGATGGCCCAGTCGATCCAGGTTAGGTGCATAATAGTGGGTAAGCTATTTGTCGCACCCCTTGACGGGGTTGGCAACCCGAGAAAAAGAACAAGGCCGCCCGAAGGCGGCCCCGTTTTAGCGGCTAATTCCTAAATCAGCGCGCCCGGTAAATGCCACGTGGATCGTAGATCCAATAAGCATCGAAGGGGTTCTGGAGTGGGGGTAGCTCAACGAAGGTGCGACCTTGTGCATCGACAGTTTCAACCAAGCTGCCTGGAGGCGTCGCCGGACGTGCAGGGACAAGCACAGCTTGTGCCGACTTCTCCGGCAGAAGATCGAGCACGGAAGTTTCTTCGATACGCTCGACGACGTTATCAACCCACTTCAGCTCTTTGGCACGATCGCCGAAGGCCTGCCAGTCACCGTTCGAATCATTTTTATACATCTGCTTCACAAACTCTTCGAGGGAGATACCCATCTTCTTGGCAATCGGGGTGGCCAAACGCTCATACCAAATTTGCGTAAAGCCGAGTTGCTCCTTCAGCACTGTCATATTCGCACGACTTAAGGTCGTGGACGCTTGGTGATGGAGGATGATTGTGTTGGGGTAACAGTAAGAGCGCTCAGCGAGCGTCGTAATCACTGCAGCCATGGAAGCGGCGAAGCTCTTCACGACCACGTAGACCGGGGCTTTCGACGAAGCCATCGCCTTTTGAATCTGATAACCCGCAGCAATCGATCCGCCAGGTGAGTTATCAATCACCAAGAAGATGGGGAACTCGGACGACTGGTTGTTGAAGAATGACAAGCGCTCGGAAACAAACTCTGCCAGCTGGTCTGTCACAGGGCCGTTCATGGCAATGCGACGATCGCTAATAACTAAAGTGCCATCAACGAGCGGCTCCTTCAAGTAGCGGGGCTGTGCCTTCGACGCAATCTTGCGGGCTTCTTCTTCTTTTTGGTAACGGACAATGTCTCCCTGAATACGACCAACTGAATTTGCAGATTCGAGCTGAAGTTGCTTGGACTCGGCTTCGAGGTCGCGAATGCGATTCGTGCGCTCGGTCAACCGAGCTGAGGCGCGCGCAGCCTCAAGCGCAGCAGTGCGCTCGAGTTTTGCACGCTCTTCTTCAGCAGCAGCTGCTTCAGCAGCCACGCGCGCTGCGCGCAAAGCCTTCTCTGCAGAGAGTTTGGCTGTCTCAGCATTCATGGGCGCAAGGGCTTCGGCGCGCTTAGCTTCGGCGAGCGCAAGCTCGGCTTGAACACGCGCGGCTTCGATACGTAATTTTTCTGTCTCTTTCTGAAGGGCACGCAACTCAGGTGCCACTTCAGGAGCGGCCGGGCGGGCGGCTTCTGTCACGGGCGCAGCAGCAGGCGCAACGGCAGGTGCGGACTGCTGACCCAATAAGGTCGCAGACGTCAGCAAGGAGAGCGCGAGGGCTCGGAGGTTTTGGTTTTTCATCGGGCGAGATAAATATTTTCGGGATCGTAAATCATCCAAGCATCACCGGGTTGTAAAATAGGGAGTACGATTTGCTTTTTGCCGGCTGAGTTTGCTCGAATGATTTGAACAGGAGCTGGGCGTGGCGCTGCGGAGAGTTCATCGACACTATCCTCGGCGATTTTTTCAACGACTTCCGTCACCCAGTGCCGGCGAACAGCTTCGTCGCCTAAAATTTTCCAGTCGCCTGTCACCGTTGCGGCGTACATCTGCTTCACAAATTCGTCCAAGGTGATGCCGAGACGCTTGGCAACTTCCACATTGATACGACCACACCAAATCGCTGACCAGTCTAACTGCTCGTGGAGCTGGGTCATGTTGCCCTGAATAGCCGTGGAAGGCTGATGGTGAAGAATGACGGTACTTGGGTAACAGAATGAACGCTCCGCAAGCGTTGTGACGACAGCAGCCATCGAAGCAGCGTACTGCTTCACCACAACATAGACTGGTGCCTTGGAAGTCTGCATCGCACGCAGAATTTGATACCCCGACATCACCGAACCACCCGGTGAAGCATCAATCACAATGAAGATAGGTTCTTTTTCGGATTGAAGGTTGTAGAAGGCAATATGATCGCTGACAAATTTCGCGAGGTCATCGCCAACAGGGCCATTAAATGGAATGCGACGATCGCTGACGTGCAATGTTCCGTCGATCAACGGGTTAAGCGGGTGCTCAACTTTAATACCATAAGCCAACTTAGCTGCACGCTTATGGGCGACGGCTAAGGCTGCTTCTACGTCTAATTTTGTATTCGCTAAAGTGTTCTGCGCTTGGTTGAGGCGCACCTCAGATTCAATTTCCATACGGCGACGGTCACCTTCTGCGAGCGCCGCAGACTTTCGTGCAGCCTCGAGCGCAGCCGTGCGCTGTAGTTGTGATCGTTCTGCATCTATTTCCACGGCGGCAGCCTCGGCACGGGCAGCGCGCAACGTTGCTTCGGCTTCTAATCGACGTAATTCATCCGTCTGCGGGAGGGTTGCTAATTTTCGCTGGGCCGCAGCGAGCTCCAAGCGAGCTTGAATGAGAGCCGTCTCCGCCTCGACCTGGCGCGTGGAAACGGCAGGCACTTCTTGGCCAATTAAGGCAGCAAAGAGCAAAATGGGGCCTAAACGGGAAATCATTGCGAGATGAGATAGTCCTGTATGACACCATTTTTGTTCCCTTAAACCTTAAATTAAGGATGCATAAGGCATGTCTATTGACGCACCCATCCGCTACCGCGACCGGCGCACGGGCCGAATCGAGACCGAACAAGTCTACGGAGAAGCATGGCTCAAACGTATCTACGGCAACCCTTTAGGCATGCTGGTTTTGCATGCTGCTGTCCGCCGAGCTTGGTTTTCAAACCTTTACGGAAAATTCAGCGACCGTCCCGCCAGCGCCGCCAAGGTCGAGCCATTTATCAAGAAGTTCGGGATTAAAATGGAGGACTTCGTTGTACCCCCCGGCGGCTACGCAACGTTCAATGATTTCTTTTACCGCAAACTCGCATCGGGGGCGCGACCTATTGATGTAGATCCATCGGTCGCAATTTTTCCTGCGGACGCACGCCATCTAGGATTCCAAGACATCTCTACTGCAGAGGGCATCTATGCCAAAGGCCAAAAACTTTCTGTGGCCGAACTGGTGGGAGATCGTGCCCTCGGTGAACGTTATGCTCGTGGCACCGTCATTTGCTCACGCCTCTGTCCGGTCGACTATCACCGCTTTCACTTCCCTGTGGCAGGCACGCCGAGCGCGGCTGTGCCGATTGACGGTACACTTGGCTCCGTAAACCCGATCGCTCTCCGCCGTAAGTTGAATTGGCTTTGGGAAAACAAACGTACCCGCGTCACCTTAGATGCAGGAGCCTTTGGACAAGTCACTCTCGTCGCCGTTGGCGCGACGAATGTCGGGGGCATTATGGAAACCTACACCCCAGGCTCCGTGCTAGCTAAAGGCGCAGAGCGTGGCTACTTCCGCTTTGGCGGATCATGGGTGGCAACACTCTTTGAGCCAGGCCGCGTACGCCTTGAACAAGACCTCGCAGGGGCAAGCGCCGAAGGCATTGAACTTCTCGCTCGTTTTGGTACCCCGATGGCGAGGCTTGCCTGACGAGCCTTTCATCCAATAGTTGACCCTTGCCGATGCTCGGGTGGTGGAATGGCAGACACATCCGCTTTAGGTGCGGACGCCGAAAGGTATGCGGGTTCGACTCCCGCCCCGAGCACTCGGCACCGTTGGCTCAACGCTGGACAGCACGGGTGACACCCCGTTAAATCAATCTATGTTCGCGTGGATACGCAGCTTCCTCTCACCGAAAGAACCCAATCTTTCGGAAGCACCGGATGAACCCGTGCCAAGTGAACGTGTAAGCACAACTCGGCCTGAGGGCTTTAAGCCATGGATTGGCGTCGATCTCGACGGGACGCTCGCCCGGGCTGACAGCTGGGAAGGAATCACGCACATCGGCGATCCCATTCCTTTGATGCTACGTCGCGTACGCATTTGGGTCGAAAAAGGTATGACCGTAAAAATATTAACGGCCCGCGCATGCGACCCCGCAGGCATTGCCGCAACTCAAGCATGGCTAGTGTCTCATGGATTACCTGCGCTCGAAGTTACTGACCGCAAGGATTTCGGCATGATCGAACTTTGGGATGACCGCGCGATTCAAGTCGTTCATAATTCCGGTGTATGCTTCCTAAGCCCATCGGTATTCGGACGTCCACGTGCACCGATTCTACCTGATGAAATCGCGGACCAGACTTACATTTTAGTCGGAGCCGAACGCTTCCAAAAACCCACGGCACCCCCACCCTCACCCACTGTATGATTGCTGCACCTAAAGTAGAATATTCGCTCCGCGTACTCGCACAGCTCGCGAAACAACACGCGCCTGGTCACGTCGTTCGCGTCGAAGACTTGGCGAAAATTGAAGCCGTACCGCAGAACTATCTCGTGCAACTTTTAAACGAATTACGTGAAGGCGGATTGGTTGACTCGAAGCGCGGCAAGGCTGGTGGCTATCGACTGGCACGTAATCCCGGCGACATCTCCGTGCATGACGTCTTGGCCGTGATTGATCCCGCTATCGCCAAAACAAAAGTTACCGCCAAGGGCGCCTCGGGACCTCAAGTTGCCGGACTCTGGCGAGAAATCTCCCGTCGACTCGACGGCTCCCTTAGCGACCTGACGCTTGCCCACCTCGCCCGCGCAACCGAAGGCGGCGACTGGGAGATCTAAGCAGACGAGATAATAGATGAGGGATTAGAGATAAGGGATAGAGATAAGGGATAAGGGTTCCGAGAATAAGCGCAAAGGCGGAGCCAGGGGCCGAGAACGCGGCGTCCCAGTCTCTTATCTCTAATCTCTAATCTCTTATCTCTAATCGCTTATCTCTTATCTCGTATCACTTATCTCAAATCACCAACATCGCGTCGCCGTAACTAAAGAAACGGTAATCGCGGGCGGTAGCTTCAGCGTAAATTTCCTTCAACCACGGCAAGCCGTCAGCGCTGTCAGGCCGCAAGAACGCAGCCACCAAGCAGAGCAATGTTGAACGCGGAAGGTGAAAATTCGTTAAGAGGTGTTCGCAGCAATCGATGCGGCCTCCCGGTTGAATAAAGAGTTCGGCATCACCGATGTAATCGCCTGCGGGCGCATTCGCGTAGTCCCCAGAAAGTGAACGCAAGCAAGCTTCAGCCGCACGAACCGTCGTCGTACCGACCGCTAAACGCGGACGCTCTGTGCGTAGCGCCGCTAAGGTTGCAGCCGGAATCCGATAATGCTCACGGTGCATACGGTGTTTATCAATCGAACCTTCATCAATGGGCTGAAATGTCCCGGCACCCACTTCAAGAATGAGATCGTGCTGACGGTGACCTTTCATTTGCAGCTGCTGCAAAAGTTCTGAAGTAAAATGTAGACCGGCAGTCGGCGCAGCGGCTGCACGTCTGGCAGTGCTATCCGCATAAACTGTCTGGTAGCGCTCGGCGTCGTCGGTCGGCGCAAGCCCTGCGGCGGCGCGGGCGTGTAGGATATAAGGAGGCAGGGGCACCTCGCCGATGCGTAGCGCGAGGTCCTCGACTGTTCCGCCACCCACGATGTCGAACCGCACACGGTATTCCGAGTTGTCTTGTCCAATCGCACGCGCCGTGAACACACCTTCGACGCCAAATCCTCCAGACTCGGCGGCACGCTTGCCCGGTCGTAGGAGACAGTGCCAGACCAAAGGGTCCTCGGTCGGGCGGAGCAGGAGGCACTCAATCTTGCCGCCGGTACGACGAAAAGCGCGTAGTCGTGCAGGCAAAACCGAAACGCTGTTACGAAAGAGGCTGGTGGCTTGTGGTAAAAAACTCGGGAGGTCTAAAAACTGGGCGTGCTCTAGCTTCCCAGTAGACCGATGAACAACGAGTAGCTTGGAATGATCACGGCGCGCCGCTGGAATCGCCGCAATGCGATCGGCGAGCAACGGGAAATCAAGTTCGGACGCGTCCATCCGCTCGCTCAGCCACCTGTCTTGGGCGGAGTGGTCAAAAGATGACCATCAATCGCCCGGAGTTGTACAAACTCTTGTCCTGAAGTTGCGCGGCGTAATTCTTCTTCGATTGCAGAAAGTTTAGCATCCAAGTCATCGATGCGCGCCACAAAGACAGCCTCGGGCGTGGAGGGTGTTTGACAGGCACCAAACTCACGCAGGGTGTGGTGCGAAAGAAGAACGTGCTCAAGGCGCTCGCGCAAAGAAACCTCGAGTCCAACTTTTGTCGCGTGCTCGCGAACCATAAAGGCACCCAAGACAAGGTGTCCGTGCAAATTACCTGCACGGGTAAAAGATGCCTTGGCCATACCAGGCTCAAGTCGGGTGTACTCTTGAACCTTGCCGACGTCATGAAGGATCACTCCAGCCAACGCGAGAGACGCGTCCACCTTGGGATAAAGCGGGAGAAGAGCGGCCGCGACCTTGGCCATTCTTAAGGTATGTTCTAACAATCCATGACGGTAAGCGTGGTGCATGCCGAGAGCGGCAACCGACTCACGGAAACGATCGCCTTGTTCGTTTAGGATAGACTCAACTGTCGAACGAATGCCGGCATGGGGAATCGCTGCTATGAGTGCGGCGAGCTCCCGCTCCATAACTTTGGGGTCCTGCAGTGAGACAGGGGTGAGCTTACCCATGAGCGCGGGATCGGAGCGCTCCGCATCGGTCAAGGGAACTAGGGTCTCCGCTTTTAAATCTGCGCGTCCGTTATACTCGCCGACATTTCCGCCAACGCGGACGATTGTGCCAGGCTTGAGGTTCGCTGCGGCCGCACGAATCGGCGAGTCAGACCAGACCTTAAATTTTACTTCGTCGGAGGCATCCGCGAGCGAGACCTCTTGATAAGTTCCGCCAGTACGTGTGGGTTTTGATGCGACGTCCGTGACCGAACAAATCGATTCGAAATGAGCACCCACGCCAGCAGCCTTGGCTTCACGCAGGGTAAGAAGTGGTTCGGGCATGCCTCTGTGATAACAAACCAATGGACAGAGGGAAGCGGGAACCCTTAAGTCTGAAGCCTGTCTTTATAAACATGACCTCCTCTGCAAAAGGAAGCCGGCGTGACTTTATTCGTCGCAGTGCTTTCACAAGTGCAGGGCTACTCGCATTCCCCAACCTAGTCCCGGCCTCTGCCCTCGGACTTGATGGTACCGTCGCCCCCAGTAACCGTATAGCCCTTGGTGCGGTAGGCTTTAATATGGGCATGACAAATCTGCGAAACCTCATGGGCGTGCGGGGAGTCGAAATTGTTGCCCTGTGCGATGTGGATACACAGATGCTCGCCAAGGGGGTAGCCGAAGCACCGCAAGCGAAGACCTACCGCGATTGGCGTGAAATGTTTGCTGCTGAAAAATTAGACGCAGTCACTGCCGCCCTTCCCGACCATAGTCATGCAGCTTTTTCTATTTGGGCGCTCAATCGCGGCGTGGATGTTTATGGCGAGAAGCCACTGGCACACCATCACGCAGAAAGCTTGGCGATCGTGGAAGCCGCACATCGCAACGGGCGCGTTTGGCAAACAGGGTCCTGGCAGCGCTCAGTCAAAAATTTTCGGCACGCTGTCGAACTCGTCCGCAATGGGCGTATTGGTAAAATTCAAAAAGTTGAAGTCGGCGTTCCTCAGGGCTTAACGAATACGAAGAATTATAAATCTGAAAACAGGGGCACCGCGGGTCACCCTCCCTCACAACTTGATTACGACCTATGGATGGGGCCTGCGGAAAGTCGTCCCTATCACCCCAAAGAGAGTCATTATTTTTGGCGCTACAATCTTTACTGGGGCACTGGCCAAGTCGGAAATTGGTTTACCCACCATGGCGATATTGCCCTCTGGGGCTTGGACCTTGATAAGCCAAATCGCGGTCCCTTAGAAATTCGCACGACCGCAAGCTACGTCAAAGATCCTGATGGCTCTTGGGATGTGCCTGCAGAATTCACAATCGATGCCGATCTTCCTGGAGGCATTGAACTAAAAACATCCACCAAGATGCGCGAGGGCACGTGTTGGTATGGCGAAAAAGGCTGGATTTATGTGAACCGCGGAAAGACGGAAGCATCGGATCCTAAGATCCTTAATTCTGTCATTGGGGACGGCGAGTGGCACGCCCCAGGCAACACGGAACACTGGCGCGACTTTATAGAATGCGTCCGCACCCGAGAAAGCACGGTAGCTCACGTGGAAGCCGCTCATAGCGCTTTCACAATCGGCGCACTTGGCCTCATTTCAATGCGTCTCAATAATCGCAAACTCCGCTGGAATCCAGACAACCAAAAGGTCATCGACGATTCAGAGGCGGACGCACTTCGCACGCGACGCTGGCGTGCTGGGTGGACATCTTGATTAGAATCGCTTTCCCTAAGGCATGCGATGGATCGCACTTATCACCCTGACGGCCTTTGTTGCCTGTAAAGCTGGGCAACCAGACATTAGCAAAACGCTTGCAGGGAAAAATGACAACGAGCGCTATCGTCTCGCCCTCGAGTTCTTACGTAAGTTGGACGACCCTTCCGCTTTCACGAAAGATCAGGACATTCAAGTCGTTGAAGCTGCTATCGATGCATCTCGCGAGCGCCTAGCAGACATCGGGGAAGCACCCCCGGCGAACATTGAAGCCTTGGCTAATAACTTACTGGACTTTGCAACCGATACGAAAACTCCAGCCGCACAAGCTATACGCGCGCTCCATGCAATTGCCGAATCACACTCGTCATTTGGTGGCCGCATTTCTGCCCGCGTGGCCCAACTCGCACATAACCCAGATTACCCTTCGCGCGTAGACGCCATTCAAGTACTCAGCGAACTAGCGGATGGCAGTCAGGCTGCGACACTTGCGAAACTTGTGGGCGATAAAGACCAAGAGGTAGCCTCAGCGGCTAAAGAAGGTCTTGAATCTATTAAGGGCAAAGGGGTTACCCGTACATTTATACAAGGTGTCGCTGACAAAACACTGGGCGACGAAACGCGCGCAGCCTTACTACGTGCAGCAACAAAACGTGACATGACGGCAATCGTGCCTGTGGCAGCAGAAGTAATCACTGAACCAGGCCTTCGCCTCGATGCGCAAAAAGCACTTTTACGCCTAGCCCGTAAATCAGATTTAATTCAACTTCGAGCAGCCTGTGCGAAACTTCCTGAAGACTCCGCAAGCGCTGCTGCGCTGAAGAGACTTATCGCGAAGCTGGAGAAGGAGTAGCTGGCTGTACGGCTGCTGGGTCCATCAACCAAGCAAGCGCCCCGGATAAGTGGGCACGAAACTCAGGCTCTGCATAGGACTCCTTGGTGTGGCCGCCGGCTGTATAGAACATTCTGCCTTTGCCGACAGACTTACACCATGCCGAAGGGTGATCGCCATTTTTCCCGCCCACATAACTTTTCTCATCCAACCGAAGTAGGACTTGGATGTCAGATTCGAATCCGCGGAAGTTATACCATTCGTCGGTGCGGCGCCACCGAGCAGGCAAGCTCGCCGTAGCGGGATGCTTGGCGTCCACAACCACCTGGTCCGCAGGTTGCACCTTTGGGTGGCTCGAAAAATATGCGCCAACCATTCGGCCGTACCATGGCCAGGTAAATTCAGTATCCGTGGCAGCATGAATTCCAAAGAAAGCGCCGCCTGTTTCCATCCACTCTTTAAAGTCATCTTCTTGCTCACCTTCCAAAACATCTCCCGTTGTGCTTAAGAAAACCACGCAATCGAAGCGTGCTAAGTTTTTAGCGTTAAACTGTTGCGCATCTTCCGTGTGCTCCACTTCGAATCCTTGAGCTTTGGCCAGATCGCGAAGGCAGCGCACGCCCTCAGGAATTGAGTCATGGCGAAAGCCTTTCGTACTTGTAAAGACGAGGATGCGTTTGGTTCCGCGAAGGACTGCTTGCGCGTCCGAAGGTACGTCCGAAGCCGAATGTGCCTTATTGCTGGCACATGCGACCGTCGCAAAAACTGTTAAAATAGTAAAAGCCCAATGGCGCATCGAAATTTGACCTTAACAGGTAAGTGAAGTTCCATGGAACAGAACTCTAAACGCATTGTTCTATTACTATGGCAAACACCCCCCTGCCCCGTCGTGACTTCATACAACGCGCATCCCTAGCTGGGCTCGCACTTGGATTCCCATCGATCATCCCTGCATCTGCACTCGGTAAAGATGGTGCAGTTGCTCCAAGCAATCGACTGCAAGTCGCCGGCGTCGGCCTGCTGGGCATGGGCCAGACGGACCTCGGTTGGATTATCTCCCAAAAGGGCGTCCAAGTTGTCGCCGTTTGCGATGTTGATACCAATGGCCTGAATGCGGGATCGAAAATCGTCAAAGACAGCGGCCAGGCTGAGCCCAAGCGTTATCAGGACTTCCGCGAGATGCTGGCGAAGGAGAAGCTCGATGCAGCGATGATTGCTGTACCCGACCATTGGCACGCGGCCATCTCCATTGCCTTCCTGAAAGCCGGCGTAGACATCTACGGGGAAAAGCCGCTTGCCAAAACACTTGTCGAAGGACGTGCAATGGTCGAAGCGGTTAAAACGTACGGTCGTGTTTGGCAAACTGGCATGTGGCAGCGCTCCACTGGAAATTTCCGTCGAGCCGTCGAACTCGTGCGCAATGGCACTATCGGCAAGGTCAAGCGCGTTGAAGTTGGCACCGGACAATGCAACCACCAGGTACCCGGCGGAAAGCCAAGTCAGTCGCCTGCGAATCTCGACTATGACCTCTGGGTTGGTCCATCAGCCTTTATGGAGTACGATCCACGGCGCACACATTTCAATTGGCGCTGGCATCATAACTTCGGTGGCGGTCAATTGCTCGACTGGGTTTGTCACCACGTAGACATCGCTGCGTGGGGAGTTGGCAAAGATCTGGAAGCACCTGTGTCGGTCGAAGGTAAAGGTGGCGAGCTTCGCACGGATCCTTGGAATTGTCACCGTGACTACGACTACACTGTGACGTATGCCGACGGCACTGAGATTGCTGTCACCAGTAAGACGATGGGTGCGAAATTTATTGGCGAGACGGGTACCGTCTTTGTCGACCGTGGTCGTCAATCAACGTCCGATCCTAAACTATGGGATGCGCCCCTCGGCGAAGACGCTTGGCGCTGCCCAGGTACGACCGATCACGCTAAAGAGTTCATTGACTGCGTGCGCACACGTCGTCGCCCTGTCGCCAACGTCGAAGTGGCCCATCACACAACGCTACTCGGACACCTTGGCCTCGCCGCCATCTTCACCGGCCGTAAGCTGCGCTTTGACGGTAAGACAGAAAAATTCACGAATGATGACGGTGCAAATGCACTGCTTACCCGCGAACTGCGAAAGCCTTGGACGCTTGTCTGACGCTTGCGTGTCTTAGATATCTAAGGTTGAGTGAGACATGCCTCGCTGGCCTA
>CAIYUD010000013.1 GCA_903929325.1 uncultured Opitutia bacterium
ATGGAGCCGTATGGCTCGCTAGGTGCTTATCCCGGAGTCTTCGTAGGTCATCCAACGTGAGGCACTTTTGGAGCTGATCTCTGACCAGTCGGGACGAGGGAATTCCTTGGGTCAACGGGTGTAACTTAGCCAACATCCACCGGATATCACGCTCCCCTAGCCGCGAGGCATGGGTTTCGAGGGTAAGTTCAGCAAGGCGCACCAAAGTGTCCCAGCGCTCTTGTGCGCCAACTGCTGGGGGTGCTTCGCGTCCTTCTAAAGCTGCGCGAACATGTCGAAAGATCCAAGGCTGAGCGAGAGCGGCACGTCCAATCATGAGCCCGCTCACACCACTTGAACGAAGACGTTCCACAGCGGTTTCTCCATCACGAATATCACCATTACCAATCACGGGAATATCAACGGCCGCTGACACTTTCGCAATCCAGCCCCAATGGGCAGCACCGGAGTAACCTTGCTCGCGCGTACGACCATGCACGGCGATAGCTTCAACGCCAAGTTCCTGCAAACGGCCGGCAACTTCCACGGCCACAATACTACCTTCATCCCAACCTAAACGCATTTTGGCAGTTAGGGGTGTTTCGGGAATCGCATCTTTAACCGCCTTAACGACGTCAAAAAGTAAAGGCGTGCAACGCAACAGTCCTGAGCCCGCATTTTGTTCGATGACTTTATGTGCAGGGCAACCGAAGTTAAGATCAAGGAAGTCAGGCTTCACGCGGTTGCAGACTTCACGTGCTGCCTTAGCCATCGACGCCGGTGTTGCTCCAAAAATTTGTACGCCCATGGGACGTTGCGATTCCGTGAAATCAACCATTTCCCATGATTTGGCATTTTCACGGAGCAAACCTTCTGACTGCACAAACTCGGTTACCATCACATCGGCACCCTGTTCTTTGCAGAGCGCACGGAAGGCGACGTCCGTGTGGCGTGCCATCGGCGCAAGGTAAAGTGGGAACTTGCCAGGGCCAAACCAAGGCAGTCGCTTGGATGATTTACAGATCACACACCCCTTCCCTTCTGAGACTTGTGTTGTTCCTGTAAATTAGACTTAAGCTTACGCCAGTGCATCAGGCGTTCCGACAGTTGTACCTCGGCTCCTGCCGCTCCAGGTGTATAGAGTGAAAGCGGCTTAGTGAGATAATCCTGGCCCGATATACCTTCCGGGAAATCGTGGCTATAGAGATAGCCCTGCCCTTGGCCCAACGAACGCGCAACCTTGGTGTGACTATCCTTTAAGTGCAGGGGCACTTCTTGTCTTGGTTGATCCTGTACTGCTGATTTTGCCTCGGACAGGCCTAAGGTGGCACTGTTACTCTTAGGCGAAAGCGCCAAGAAGAGCGTGGCATGGGCCAAAGCGTATTCGCATTCGGGAGCACCCACGAGCTCGCATGCCTGAAACGTCGCAACCGCAACGCCCAAGGCACGTGAGTCAGCTAAACCAATGTCCTCTGAGGCAGCGATGATGAGACGTCGTGCAATAAAGCGTGGCTCTTCACCGCCCGCGAGCATGACCGCCAACCAATAGAGTGCGGCATCTGGATCGCTGCCACGAATAGACTTAATGAAAGCGGATGCCGTGTCGTAATGGTCATCACCACCATCATCGTAACGGATACGACGTTCTTTAGAATAATTAGCGACGGCCTCACGGTCAATCGAGCCACCAAAAGGTGCCGCTAGCGCCAGTGTTTCGAGCGCGTTAAGTCCTCGGCGCAAATCACCACCGGCTAAATCGGCAATCAATTCGAGAATCTCTGCATTAACTTTTACGCCAATTTTCCCTAAACCACGTTCACCGTCCGACATCGAACGCGCTAAAAAATCTTTCACCGATTCGCGTGATAGTGGGTCCAATCTAAATAGATGACTGCGACTTAATAATGCAGGAATGACATAAAGGCCTGGATTGTGCGTCGTGCACCCGATCAACCTAACGGCTCCGGATTCAACATCTGGTAGGAGCAAATCTTGTTGGGCTTTATTGAAACGGTGAATTTCGTCGATGACGAGAAGTGTACGCCGTTCAGGGTGACGTCGTGCATCTGCTAAAATATCGCGAAGCTCAGCGGTTCCTGAGAGCACTGCATTAACCCGTATCGCACTCGACTTAGTGTCAGCAGCAATGGCTTCGGCTAACGTCGTCTTCCCGCAGCCAGGTGGTCCATAAAAGATTAACGAACCAAAAGCGTCCAAGGTTACTAATCGTCGGAGAATCGAATTTGGACCCAGTAATGCCTCATGACCGACAACCTCGCTTAGATTTCGCGGCCGCATCCGTGCCGCCAAGGGACGCCGTGCCGGCGGGATATCAGGGTGCGCAGCGTCACCAAGACCAGGCAACGAACCTTCGCCTATCTCCCCAGACTGACTCACTCGGGTAAAACGTGGCAACTTGGCCCGCCATTTTTTTCAAAATAGCGCTGATGGTATTCTTCAGCCCGCCAGAAGGTAGGTGCGGGTTCAATAAATGTGACGATGGGGTTTTTGTACCGACCTGATTTACCGGCTTTCTCTTTCATACTTTCAGCAACTTTACGTTGCTCATCGCTATGGCAGAAGATCACTGATCGGTACTGGTCACCCACGTCTGGACCTTGACGATTCAGCGTCGTTGGGTCGTGGATTTTAAAGAAAATATCGACGAGGCGCTCATAAGTGACGCGTTGGGGGTCAAAGGTAACTTCCACAACTTCGGCATGTCCCGTCGCATGGGTACAGACTTGTCGATAACTTGGATTGGGGGTCGTGCCGCCCGTGTAGCCAACAGCGGCATCGACGACGCCAGGGACTTGACGGAATACTTGTTCTACCCCCCAGAAACAGCC
>CAIYUD010000014.1 GCA_903929325.1 uncultured Opitutia bacterium
CCGATTATGAATCCGTGGGACTTAATTCCCGTTCTGCCCGTTCTACGCGGCGCGGGGGCAACGGTGACAGCTTGGGACGGAAGCGATCCTGTCTCTGCGGGTAATGCTGTTGCGGCCGCCCCTGAATTGCACGCGGAAGTCTTAAGAATCCTTCGCGGATAACTTTATTCGGCAAGGATGACGCCGACTTCGGCGGCAGAGGCGAAGTCCTGTTTACCTTGTTCGCTTAAGCACGTTAGGCGCACGTAGCGGCAGTTGGTTGGAGCAAAGTTGGCAGTCTTCATCGCACTACCTTTACCGAAGGTGCCCTCTGTGGCCTTCGTCCACACTTTGCCGTCATTGCTCGTTTCCACGGAGTAACGTGCGACTTGGCCGTTGGTGTTGCCATCTTGTCGAGGAAGGTAGGTAAGCCCGCGCACGCCTTTCTTGATGCTGCCTAAATCAAGCGTCAGTGTATGCGGATACTTTGCCATGAAGTTTCCGTATGTAGTGTGCCAGAAAGTACTATCGTCGCCATCAACAGCGTGACTCGCTTCGCCCTCATCCAATTGCTCGCTGCTGGCAGTGGCAGTGATTGTGTGGGTGGCGGTCTTCCCGACATTCTTCATCCAGTTCTCTACGCCAGCGGTTGTTGGATTGGATTCTGCGACAGGAATAGTGACCCGTGCGACCTCTCCTGCGTCTTGATTGGGTGAGAGCGTTCGAATGACTAGATCAAGCTGATAGGTTCCTGAGCGAGGGATGTCGCGCTCCATGGGATTGGGGCCGCAACTTGCTCCACCTAGCCCGAGCGTGCGCGCATCAATATTGAGGAAGACTCGATCGGATTTCGGCAGCTCAACTACATTGGATGTCAGTGTCAGTTCGTTGTCCGTCCAGCGTGTTGCTGAGAAGCTTACAGGCTTAGCGGCCGAGGTAATGAGCAATCCATTGCCGGCAGTATCGCGCATCGCAACCCAGCGCACGTCTTCATGATTACCGTGGTCTTGGGGCTTGATATAAGGCACGGCGATTTGATCTACCGTCGCTGAGTATTGTCCGATTTGTGAGGCGGATTTTCTGTCAGGGTAGTTTTCCCAAGGTCCATCACCAAACCAAGTTGCTTTGTCTAAACCCGGTGTGAGTTGGAATCGGTATCCAATAGAGGGTAAGGGCACATTCTTCTGGCTCGATGAGATGAGTGACCGGATTCGAATAGAACCATCGGGGAGGAATTGCCATTCCGTGTCGGTCGTAAAGCGGAAGTCATTTTCTGCTAATTTACGGCCGATGTTGAGGGTGCGATGGCCGGAGGCTAAGCCAGGTGAGAGCGTTGCAGCGTTTGCGCCTTGTGAGATGACGCGCGTGACCACCCGGCTAGAGCCATCTACTTGGCAGATAGTGGCCGTATGGTGCAGGTCATGAAGTCCGCGGGCATACCATCCGCCGCTGGCCCATTGGTCGTTGTTTACAGGAGAACGGAACGCATCGAGGCTAACAGGCGCAGCGAGGAGCTCTTTGCCGTTTCGCTGATAACTAACCAGTGCGCCGGTTTGGCGATCAAAGCTCGCCGACCAACCTGATAGTCCGACGGTGATACGGTTACCCGTTGTTTTCGTTTCAGGAACTTGTGCAATCGTGATGACGCTAGGCTTTTCCCCACTCACACCGAGTGAGACTGTGCCACGACTCATCAGTGTGCCTGCCTTGGCCCACGCATAATCTTTAGCGAGGTGAAATTCTACTTCTACGTGATACTCGGCGCCCGGTTGTTTTTGTGACAACGAGAGCTCTGTGGGAATCGCCACTGCCACCACGCTTTGCGGTGCGCACTGCGGTGCAGCTGTCGTTAGAGATTTGATAACTTTTCCATCTTCGCGGAGATTCCACGTTAAGCTGTAATCAGAGAGGTCCTTAAAGAAGTATTTATTGCGGATGAGTACGCGGCCTTCTGTGTTCAAACCATCCACGACTGTGCTGGCGAAGGTTTGACGTGCTTCATACCAAGCGGGCTTGGGGGTGCGGTCAGCAAAGACAACCCCTTTGACGATGAAGAGGCCGTCGTTCGGATTGTCCCCGAATTCGCCGCCATAATTTTCGCGACGCACGCCATCGCGTACCGCGTAAAGTGTTTGGTCCTGCCACTCCCAGATACCGCCACCGATGACATTGTCGGATGATTCAATAGCAGCTTGGTAGTCTGCCAGATTTCCATTCCCGTTATTCATCATGTGTGCGTATTCACAGATGTAGAAAGGCTTCTTGCGGTTTTTGCTGGCAGCGAGATCGCGGACCCAACCAACGCCAGGGTACATGGTGCTATCGAGGTCGCAGAATGAACTATTGCGCTCATAGTGCGTCGGGCGGGAAGTATCGATCGCTTTGAGGGCGGCGTGGGCGGCCTCGAAGTTCTTACCAGGCCCTGCTTCGTTTCCTAATGACCAAATGACAATCGAGGGATGCGTCTTGTCGCGCTCGACCATTGCAACGACGCGTGCCACGTGGGCTTTCTCCCATTCTTTAGGGTGCGAGAGCGATTGCTCACCATAGTAGTAGCCGTGCGACTCGATATTGGCTTCATCGACTAAATAGATGCCGTGGATATCGCAGAGGTAATACCAGTAAGGGTCATCAGGGTAGTGACAGGTTCGTACATGGTTCATGTTCGCTGTTTTAAGACGAACAATGTCGAGGAACATGCTTTCGCGTGAAACTGTATGACCTGTCTCAGGCACGTGTTCATGTCGGTTGGTGCCCTTTAATTTAACCGGCTGTCCATTAACTAAGAAGCGAGGGCCTTTGATTTCGACTTCACGAAAACCAAGATTGCAAGAGACCGCCTCGGTAACTTCACCGTCGGCTTCAGCTTGAGTCACTGAGAGTGTGTAGAGATTGGGAACTTCCGCTGACCAAAGCATAGGCGCCTTGGCAGGTATGTTTAAGACTACGGTGACTTCGGCGCCCGGCGCCACGGTCACTTCTGTGCTCGCGGGCGACGCGCCGGAGAATGGCTTGCCGTCTCTTTCAAGCACGGAAGCGGTCACTGCACGCTTTGCGGGTTTGTCGGTTAAGTTGCGAACCGTTGCGGTTACTTTAACGGTCGCATCGCGGTAGGCCTCGTCGAGGTCGGTTAAGGCTGCAAGGTCTCGAATCTGTACTGCCGGACGAGCACGGAGAGCGACAGATCGGAAGATGCCACTGAGGCGCCACATGTCTTGGCACTCGAGGTAGCTGCCATCGCTTAGACGGTAGACTTCTGCCGCCACGGTATTTTTTCCTGACTGCAGGTAGTCGGTGATATCGAAAATTGCAGGCGTGCGGCTGTCTTTAGAGAAGCCGACATACTTCCCGTTAATCCAAAGATAAAAGAAGGAATCAACGCCATCAAAGTGAATGAAGATACGTTGGCCCTTCCAGTTTGCAGGCACCTCGAACTCTCGACGGTACGATCCCACAGGATTACGATTTTCGTATGTGACAAAGTTTTTGGGCGGCTCGCCCATGACCTTTGGCCAATCGCGCTTAAAGATATACTGCTGATTCACATAAACGGGGACATCGTACCCTTGTGTTTGCCAGCAAGAAGGAACCGTAATCGTTTTCCATTGGGAAACATCGAAAGTGGGTTTTTCAAAACCGACAGGACGTTGCTCGGGTCGCTTAACCCAGTTAAATTTCCACTGGCCGTCCAATGAGAGGTGCCAGGGTGACGTATCGGGCAAAATGCCCAATGAGCTTACTTGGTTTGGGAATGAACCGAGGATTGACGTGGGCCGCTCTTTGTTGAGCGACAAATTTTGCTCCTGCTCCCATTCCTTGCCAGAGGGCTCAGCGGCAATGATTAAGGCAGAGGTGAGCAGTAGACCTAATAGGCAAGGCAGACGGAGCGAGTTCATGCTTTGCCGAATCTGCCTCGGTTTTTCGGCATGGCAAGCCGTGGTCTTTCACAGACCTATTGTCCTGAAAATGGCTCTTTAGACAGATAAACCCGACAGTCTTTAATGCGGCCATTCGCCATATCTTGACGTGGCTGTAGGCGCAGTCCGGTCAAGGTTTGCGATGAGCCAAGGTCCAAAATGACGAGATGGGGATGCTTCGGGGCAGTACCCTGCCAGCGCGTGTGCCAGTAAGTTGTCGGCTGTAAATCAAAGATATTATCTGCCGAACCATTTTCAGACTCGAGCTCTTCGCTGTCGGCGAAAGCCGTCTTCCAACTTGTTCGCGGAATATTCGTTCCATTTGTACCAACAGCTTCTAGTTCAGCGAGTGTCGCGTAAGCTTGATCGTCTTGGGCAGAGAGTACCTCGAGGGCAAGGTAGCGGCCGGTGACAGGCTTGCTGAAATTAATCTCCTGCCAGTCAGTCCCCGGGGCGAGTTGGGCGACGGCCACCTGGCTACCTTCGATGAATTTGATTTGCTGTGTAGGCTTTCGGTGAGCCCGGCTCATGCCTTCGTTGCGCACTTCATCTAAGATGGGAGCATTCAGTCCTGCGAGGGTGGGTTCGGTTGGGCCAATGAAATCGAGAACAACAACATCATTGTCCCCATCTTTAAGCCAGCAGCCAGGAAGGAACATTGTCTGGGTCGGCCCAATATTCCAGAAGCGACCCAAGTTATGACCATTCACCCAAAGCATACCTTTGCTCCAGCCGCGTACATCCAGCCAAGTGTCTTTGTTGGCCGCGGCTTTAAACGTACCACGCCAAAAAGCAGGGCCTGCCACAGATTCGTTTTTCCAGTGCAGGTTGCTGGGTGGTGTTGATTCGAGCGAAAGAGCAGCGAAGGTCCAATCTGTCAGTTGCGTCATCACCCCTTTAGCACCCTTGAGGACAGCCTTAGTGAATCCTTTTCGGTCATGGAGTTGTCCGCCGTAGTTTACGCGGCCCATTGCTTCCACGACTACATCAAGACGAGCTGGGCGAGAAAGATTAGGTAGTCCGACATTGGTATCTCCAACCCTTCGATCGACTTTACCGACAGGAATTCCGTCGATATAAATCCAAGCAAAGTCGTGAACTTCGGAGAGTTGCAGGGAGAGCTCGGTGCCCGCGGGTATGGTTGCGGAGTAAACAGCACAGCCGAGCCCGAGACCATTCGCCTCAAATGTCAGCGGTGCTTTATTGGCGATGGTTTTAGCGCGAGGAAGGTTGGAGAAAATAGATGTGCTTTCCGTAAGGCGTACCTGAGCAATCGTTTGGATGGGAATGCCTGCGGGTGGATCGGGTATGGTTTCGCCAGGGTTTAGGAATTGTGCGAACAGCTTGCGCATCGCATCGAATTTTTCGGTACGATTGCCTTGTTCGCCAATAGGGGCATCGTAGTCATAGCTGCTTGTTTGAGGCACGTACGGTGGACTATTGGCGCCTGACCATAGACCAAAAGTCGTCCCGCCATGTGCCATGTACATGCTAAATGAACCACGTTGCTCGAGCATCCAGCGCAAATCTGCGAGCATGCGGTCGGTGGGTCCGCGGTGGTGTGGCTTGCCCCAGCTGTCGAACCAGCCTGGGTAAAACTCGCCACACATCAACGGCCCGAGTCCGCGATTCTTCCGCAAGGAGTCGAAAGCGCCCTTGGGATTGCTCCCGAAGTTCACGACACTGAAAATATCTTCACGAGCGTCGTTGCGCATTTGGCTGGGACCGTCGCAATGAAAGAGCGGCACAGTGAAGCCTGCAGCCAGAAGTTGGTCGCGAACTTGACCCATATAGACTTTGTCGCTGCCGTAGCTGCCGTATTCATTTTCAACTTGGACCATGAGGATGGGTCCGCCTTGCGTCACTTGAAGGGGCGTTAGCACACGTCCAACTTCTTTAAGCCAGCGTCCTGCCGGCACCATGTAGGCAGGGTCGGGAGTGCGTAGGAATTTCCGGTCGCTGGGCCCATCTCGCAGTAGCCACCAAGGGAAGCCACCAAATTCCCATTCGGCGCAGACATAAGGCCCGGGACGTAGAATGACGTAGAGCCCTTGTCGCTGAGCCTCGCGACAAAACTCGGCCGCGTCATGATCGTCAGACCAATTAAAGTTTCCGGGTGTCGCTTCGTGGAAATTCCAAAAGAGGTAGGCGCAGACAGTATTGAATCCAGCCGCACGTACCATGGCGAGTCGGTGTGCCCAATAAGCCCGAGGAATTCTTGCCATGTGCACTTCCGCACAACGGATGATAAAGGGCTGCCCTTTGAGCAAAAAATCTTTTTCGCCAATGGCGAACGGCGCGGTGCTATTCGGAGTGGCCAGCCAAGGGGGTGTCGCGCCTTGTGCGGGTGAGACAAAAAATAGGCAGACAAAAACTAAGAAGGCACGACGCATGAGGCTAACTTGTAGACAGTCTTGCCGCCAAAGTGTTCCACTCAGCGCTTGGGTAAGCGCACGGAAAGCGACCGGCCGTGCGCATCAAGCTTTTCCATCTGCGCAAACGCTTCGACGACGGCAGAGGCGCGCTTGGCCGAGGCTTTGTCATACCGCACAATACTTGTGCGACGGAGGAAGTCTGTGACGCGTAGGCCGCTAAAGAACCGTCCCGTCCCCCCCGTTGGTAGGGTGTGGCTTGGTCCAGCGGTAAAGTCGCCGATAACCGTCGGGGTATAGGCTCCGAGCAGCTGCGCACCTGCGGTGGTGATTGCCTTGGAAAGTGCCTGTATTTTTCGGTCAGCAACGATTAATTGGAGGTGTTCGGGGGCAACGCGATTAGCCACAGCCGCCGCATCTTCAATTTTCGGAACAATAATTGTTAGGAGTCGCTCGCTGAGGACGCGGCGAATTTTCTCAGCATGAACCAGTCCTGAGCATTGTGATAAGGCCGCGCGCTCGCAAGCGGAGGCAACGTCTTCGTCATCTGTCACCAGGTAAAGCTTTTCTTTGCCACTGCCATGCTCTGCTTGCGCGCAGAGATCGGCGCCCACCCAGTCCGGATTAGCCGTTTTATCGGCGATAATCATGACTTCGCTTGGGCCTGGCAAGAGGTCGATGCCGACGAGTCCGAAGAGTTGTCGCTTAGCTTCGGTGACATAGGCGTTGCCTGGGCCAAAGATTTTATCAACCGAAGGAATGCTGGCGGTGCCGAGGGCCATGGCGGCAATCGCTTGTGCTCCGCCGACGACATAAACTTCTTTGACGCCGCAGATGGAGAGGGTCGCGAGCAGGTCTGCATTAATCTTTCCTTCTGCATTTGGAGGCGTGCAGGCCACGAGGTGAGGCACGCCAGCAACTTGCGCGGGAATGGCGGACATGATGACACTTGAGACAAGCGGAGCCTGCCCTCCAGGGATATAAAGTCCGCAGCGCTGAATAGGTAGATGACGTTCGCCCACCTGTGCCCCGTGCGGGTTGCGCGCTAGCCATGATTTCGGAAGCGTGCGCTTGTGGAAGTCTCTCACGCAGCGAATGGCCTCATCAATTGCTTTGCGACGCTCAGGGGTCAGGGCTTTGAGTGCCCGGAGCATATGTTCTTCGGGTACGCGTAATTGGCGGACATTTAATTTCGCGTGGTCGAATCGAGCTGTATGGTAAAGCACCGCAACGTCGCCACGGGTACGCACGTCCGCAATGATTTCAGATACGACTTGTCTGACGGATAGCTCAGCTTCTCCGTTGCCGACAAAAGTAGCTAATCGCGCGTCAAAATCGCGATCCGTGCGGCGCAGTACGGCCATTGCTTAGCGGACAGGGAATGCGAACGAGTCCTGGTTGATCTCGCCGTTGATGATCACTTTGTCGAAGACAAACGTGCCAGCTACTTTGCCGTCTTGGCGGATGCTTACTTTCTTAGATACACGCACGCCATCGACTAACATGGTTTCTTCTTCAACTTGACGCTGGAAGGTTGTATCCGACTGCGGGATGTCTGTGGCAACGAGTGCAAAGGTTTCTGCGTCGAAGTGACGAATGGATTTGTAGCCGCTCTTGTAAGTGTACTCGAGCGAGTAGACTTTATGTCCCTCGACGGTCGAGGAATCCTTGAGGGTTACTTTACCGACGTCTGGTCCTTTAAAGAAAGCTAAGTCGCTGCGCGCCATGTCGCTGAGTCGCTCAGCGATTTCGTGTGGGAGTGGTTTAGCGCTGTCGGATTGACCGGTGGTTAATTCAGCACGACGGCTCCAGGCTTCGAGCCCGTTGCTCACGACGGAAATTTCGACCGTAAATTCTTTATCATAGCGGAGCTCGCGACGTTTTCCGCCTGCAGCGACTTCAATGATAAAGCTTTGTCCGGCCTTGCCATCTGCATCGATGACTTTGCCCTCATAATGGATAGAGGTAACTCGGTCCAAGAATCCCGTGTCTTTCGCAATGGCCCCGCGGGCTTTCTTAATGACGTCGTCGGCATCAAGTGCGGCAAACGCTTGTGCAGTGAATGCCACGAGGGATACCGCAGTTAGGGCGAGCAGTCGGACAGGGGAGGCCATAAGGCATCCACTCTTAGGATTGTGCCCTTCAGACGCAAGCCTCGGAGCGTTTAGCCCCCTTGCTGGGCTGCTAAAATAAGGTCTGAAGTCTCAGCTTTTCCCTCATAAAGCGCCTTGCCGACGATGCTGCCGATTAGGTTGGGGCACTCGCGTGCGAGTTGAGCTAGGCGGACGATATCCTCTCGCCCAGAAACGCCACCTGAAGCAATGACGTCGGCACTGCACGCTTTCAGCATTTCGCGAAGCGAACCCCAATTCGGCCCCTTGAGCATGCCGTCTGTGGCGATGTCCGTAAAAATGACAGTACTCACGCCGAGATCTGCCGCTGTCTGGGCGAGATCAATGGCGCGAAGCGCGGTAACGTCTTTCCAGCCCTTCACCGCAACTAAGCCATCCTTCGCATCAATGCCTAACGCAAGTCGTGGGCCATGCGCTTGTGCGATCTCTTTCAGAAAAGACGGATCGGATGCGGCCCGCGTTCCCAAAATAATGCGCGAGGCGCCTGCTGCGAGTGCGGCTTCAGCAGATGCCCGGTCACGTAGTCCGCCGCCGAATTGGACCTTGGCTCCAAGTGATGCGATGCGTTTTAGAATTTCTAAATTACGTGGGGTGCCTTCAAATGCGCCGTCGAGATCTACGACATGTATCCATGTAGCGCCTGCTTTGGTAAAGCGTCGCGCAGGCTCCACGGGGTCATCAAAGTAATCCGTTCGGGCATCGTCTTTGCCTTGTGAGAGTCGGACGCAGCGACC
>CAIYUD010000015.1 GCA_903929325.1 uncultured Opitutia bacterium
CCTGATGAAAAGGTGGTTTAATTCGGTAACGGCCATTCGGATTACGAGAATACCAAGTCCCCTCTTCACAGGTAATCGTACCACCTTTGAGCTCAAGCGTCAGTCGGCCGCGGGGATGCAGTAAAACAAAGTCGGCCTCCAACTCACCCCGGCGCTCACCCGCGCCTAAATTCAGTGAATGCAAAACAATCCATTCATCCGAAAGCTCTTGGCGTAAACGGTGCAAAAAATCAGCTTCACCGCGTTGGCGCTGACTCTCGTGTACAACCTCGGGAATACAGCGCGCCATAGGTTTCTTTTTATTAACCTACCAACCTCTGCAAAAATCGAAAGCCGAAAGGTAGACCACCGATGACTAGCGTTTTCGAGGCCCGCGCCCAGACCCTGCGGCAGTCCCAGAAGAACCGCCTGTACCAGGCCCGACGGTCCGCACAGGCGCGGCCGGTAAATCTTTCTTTAAGATGTCTAACTTAGCCCCTAAGCGCGCCAGTATATCTGGCTTTGATTTAGCCAAGTTAGTCGCTTCTGAAAGATCGTCTTTTAGGTTATAGAGCTGGCGCTCGCCTGCCTGCAATTCGATGAGCTTCCAATCGCCATCAACTAGAGCGATATCGTAAGAGGCTACGATAAATGGTTCACGTGGAATCTGTTTATTTCCAAGAATTGCAGGCCACTGATTTGCGCCATCTAGACGTGCACCTGATGGCGGGGTTGTGCCGGCAATCGCTGTGATGGTCGGGTAAAAGTCTTGCACAGAGATGGGCTGCGCCAGAACGGCACCCGCGGCGACTTTACCAGGCCACCGAATAATCGCTGGCGTACGAATGCCGCCCTCAAAGACGCTATCCTTACCTGCGCGCAGCGGTAGATTACTTCCACCTTCGCGCTGGGCTGCCCCGTTGTCTGAAATAAATATAACGACAGTGTTTCCGCGAAGACCCTCTGCGTCTAAGGCATCAAGAACTCGACCGATGCCTGTGTCCATAGCCTCCACAACCGCGTTATAGACGCCCAACTTTTCGCCCTCCGACTTATGCTTTGCGAGAATGTCTGCGGGTGCAGACAAAGGGGTATGCGGTGAATTAAAATTAACCTGTAAGAAAAATGGTTTGGTTTTATCCCGTGCCTTTAACTGACGCACAGCATCGTCGGCCATCAAGTAAGTGCTGTAGCCTTCTTCATTCAGCGTCTTACCATCACGCTGCCAATCAACGGCACCACTCATTCCTGTATGGGTGTTGTAATCAATCTCTGCGTTCAAAAAGCCGTAGAAATGCTCAAAGCCACTTTGCTGAGGCGACATCGCTTTGCCGACATGCCATTTCCCGATCAGTGACGTATGGTAACCTGCTGCCTTAAGTGTGGCCGGCAAGGTGGGCTGACCTGCAGGCACCCCAGGCTCACGTCCATGAAGTGCACTCACGATATTGAACCGTCGCGGCGTTTGACCAGTCAACAAGGCAGCACGCGTCGGACTACACAAAGGGTATACATAAAAGCGGCCGAGTTCGGTACCCTCTTTGGCCAAACGATCCAAACGCGGAGTCGTCATTGCCTTCGCGTGAAAACCCACCCCTGCCCAGCCTAGGTCGTCCGCAACTATCAAGACGATGTTAGGTTTAGTTTGTGCAGACAGCACCAGGTCAAAGCAAAGTGGGATCAGACAAGCTAAGCGCATAAGGTCATTTGTTATAACCCCGAGAAAACTTCAAAGTTCGGACCGGCGATGACTTTCAGGCAACGAGCGCGAGTGTGCTTA
>CAIYUD010000016.1 GCA_903929325.1 uncultured Opitutia bacterium
CATCACTGAGGCTGCGAAAGCTGCAGGAGCTACGGTCATTGGTATTGATCAAGGCGATGATGCCTCCGCCCACATTACTAAAGTCGACGTGGTCATCGATTTCTCATTTCACGCCGCCACCCTAAGCCTCGCTGAGCTTTCGGCCAAAAACGGTAAGCCACTCATCATCGGCACAACGGGTCACACCGATGCCGAAAAAGCAGCCATTACTAAAGCTGTCGGCAGCATTCCTGTCGTCTGGGCTGGCAATTACTCTATCGGCGTAAACTTGCTCAACGCACTTGTCCGTCGAGCGGCTTCGGTCCTAGGAACGGGCTGGGACATCGAACTGACCGAGATGCACCACCGTCTCAAAAAAGACGCACCCAGTGGCACTGCCGAAAAACTCTTAGAAATCATTCGGGAAGAACGGAAAATTTCCGTCGCCCAACAACGCCATGGTCGCAGTGGACTCATCGGCGAACGGCCGGCCAATGAAATTGGCGTACACGCTCTGCGCGGTGGCGACGTCATCGGCGACCACACCGTACTCTTTGCTTCGGATGGCGAGCGCCTCGAACTCACGCATAAAGCATCCAGTCGGACCATCTTCGCACAAGGTGCCTTGCGTGCCGCCTCATGGATCGTCGGCAAGCCAGCTAAAGTCTACGGCATGGACGACGTATTGGGGCTTAAGTGATCGACTACTCGCTGCGCTCGTTGCCTGGTAAAGCTAACAGGCTAGTTGGATAGCTGATGCCCAGACTATAGTCCTTAGTCTTCAGCCCTTTGCCCTTAGTCCTTAGTCTTTAGCCCTTAGTCTTCAGCACTCCGTCTCCCCTATCGTCCCAACGACGCCTTAACCAGTTGATCAGCGGTTGCTGCAGGTCCGACCTTGGCAAGTGCTGCACGGATAAGTTTGTCGGCATCGACAGCTTTAGTTCCCAGCGCAATTAATGCCGCAACGGCGTCATTGGCAGCGGAGGCTGCGATAGCTTTACCAGATGTTCCGGCAGGAAGGGCAATCTCCCCTAGGGTCATCTTATCGCGTAATTCGAGGATAAGGCGTTCGGCGGTCTTTTTTCCAACCCCAGGACATGAGGCGAGCATATTGATATCGCCCGAGGCAATTGCCTGACGGAGCGTACCGAGCGAAAGACGGCTAATAAGATTCAAGGACATCTTCGGACCGATGCCGGAAACCTTCTCGATGAGCATGGCAAAGAAATCGCGCTCTTCGGCTGTTGCAAAACCGTAGAGCGACTGACTGTCTTCGCGGAAAATTTGATGGGTATGCAAAAAGACATCACTCCCGACTTGTCCAAGTCGCTCAGCCGTCGTCACCGGGATTTGCACCTCATAACCCACACCGCCACAGACCACGACAGCCCGAAGGACCGTACAGGCCGCCAACTTTCCTTGAAGGGAGACAATCATCGACACCACAAGGCAACAGAAAGCCCGCCGGGGCTAAAGACAAAAGATACTCTTAAGCCCCTGCCTCCCATAACACCCACAAATAGCTAACCTGCTAACCAGCTAACCCGCTAGCCAGCCAATCAGCCATCCAGCTTTTCCCCGCTCCCCTCTTTCTACTTTTTACTTTCTACTTTTTACTCTTCCGCAGCCTTTTAGTCTCCCTCCCCCTTCCCTCTTCCCCTTTAGTCCTTAGTCCTTAGTCTTTAGTCTCTCCCTGTCCCCCTCCCGCTTCCTGCTTCCCGCTTTCTCCTCACATCCCATGAACCGTCTAGCCCTCTGGTTTCTTCCCCTCGCCCTGCCAGCCGCGGACTATGTTGTCGTTGTCTCCCAAAAGACCGCCGAGGCACCTGGCTGGTCTCAAGTCGTGCAATCACTTGAAGCAACGCATCAAGCTAAAGTGCTTCGCTTTGAGGGAAGCGTCTTATCGATCCAAAACACTTTACGCACCGAATCACCCCATTGGGTATGCTGGGTTGCTCAACCGGAAGAACTAGGCGTCAAAGCAGCCGCCGACATGCATCAGTTGGCACGCGACAACGACGAAGATCCTTATGAAGATTTCCAATGGGGAGTGATCACTGGCCGTGCACCCGAAGACGCACTTAAATTAACCGATAATTCAAAACCCCTTATCATTCGCACCGTTGGCGCGAGTACCAACTTTGCCAGCGAATGTGTCGAAGAAGGTTACTGGTTTGACGAATTCACCGCTGGGGAAAAATGGACGAAGTCCAAAGGCGGCGTCGCCGAAAAACTTTCCGGTGCCAAGGATTCCACGGAGAGCATCGTGCAAAAACTGAATGAAGGTAAGACCGACCTATTCATCACTTCCGGCCATGCATCCGAGAACGATTGGCAGCCTGGCTACAAATACCGCAACGGGACGTTTAGCCATAAGGACGGCACCATCATCGGCAGAGCGCTCGATGGTAAAGTACATGCAGTCGATTCACCGAACCCCAAAGTCTACTTACCTATCGGCAATTGCTTAATGGGAAATATCCCTGGCAAAAATTGCATGGCGCTCTCTTGGATGCATTCCTGCGGCGTAAAGCAAATGGTGGGATACGTCGTACCGACTTGGTTCGGCTACGCAGGCTGGGGTGTACTCGACTACTTCGTAGAACAACCCGGACGCTTTACCCTCAACCAGGCATGGCTCGCGAACCACCATGCACTGATCTGGAAAAAACTTCATTCCAAAGGTGACGACGCCCAAGACCTCAGCGGACTAGATTTTGACGCCGATAAAACGATCTTTTACGGCGATCCTAAATGGGAAGCACGCATGGCCACGGGCGTACTGCGCTGGGAGGAAACACTGAAGCAAATTTCTGCGAGTGAGTGGGAATGGACGATTACGCCCAAAGCAGGCAGCAAAACCTTTGCGCCGGTTAATACCAACGGCTCGCAACGCGGTGGACGACCTCTCGTAGCCTTCCTCCCACGTCACCCTGCAGGCTGGAAACTCCTCGTCGGGGAGAAATGGAGTCCCGTGCTGGCAGACGACTTTATCCTACTGCCCAATCCAGGGGTAGACGCTCAACTTCCAGAAGCTATCGTTATACGCATCCAGGCAAAGTAAGCCTGCACGCATACATCAATGCTGGTTAAATTGCCTCGAGGATAAGTCCCTTAAGGTAACGGCCTTCAGGGAAATTTAAGAGCTCAGGATGATCGGGCGGCTGTGCAGCACGTTCCAGAATACGCACGTTACGTCGTGCATCAGCTGCAGCCGATTCCGTTACTTCTTGGAAGAGGCTCTCCGTCACACGTTGCGAACAGGAGTAGGTTGCTAAGATGCCGCCCGGTGCGAGGAGTCGAAACGCCCGTAAGGTAATATCTTTGTAACCACGCAAGGCGCCTTCGAGTGCGTCCTTGGACCGCGCAAAAGGTGGAGGGTCGAGGATGATGAGGTCGAAGCGTGCTTCAGAAGCTCGCAACCAGTCGAAGACGTTAGCGACTTCGAAGTCTGCACGAAGCTTGTTGGCGGCAGCATTGGCCTTAGCTGCCGCAATGGCTTCTTCAGAGAGATCAAGTCCGAGCACGGAATTGGCACCCGCTTTCGCACACGCTAAACCAAAGCCTCCCTGATTACAAAATGCATCAAGGACGCGCCGGCCCTTCGCCAAGGCAGCAACTTTAGCATGTTGGGCAAACTGATCGAGGTAGAGACCTGTCTTTTGGCCTCCGAGCAAGTCGACGTTCCAACTGATGCCCCCGATATCGAGTCGACGCGCCGCCAGGGGTTTTCCGCTCGCTGTGGTGACTGAAAGTTCAAGACCCTCCAAACGGCGCACGGGTGCATCATTTCTTAAGACAATCTCTTCGGGCGAAAGCAGCCGACGGAAGTGGTCAATGATGGCCGGCAGACGAATATCCATTCCGAGCGTATTGGCCTGAACAGAAAGTAGAGGACCAAACCGATCGATGATTAAACCGGGCAAGCCATCACCTTCCGCGTGCACCAATCGGGTGAAAGGTGCGCCCTGACGGTGCGCAATCGCCGCCGACAGCAAGTCACCGAGTAAGACATTATCTAAACGACGTGGTGCCATGCTATACCGACGCCAGACAATCTGCGACTTGGAGTTCCAGATACCCGAACCCAGGGAACGTCCACGTGGATCGACCAACTCAACGCCTTCGCCGTCTTCCGGAGCCTGCCCAAGGACTTCGACCTCCGCAGCATAAGCCCAAGGATGACCTTGGAGAGCACGGGCCGGACGGCCCGAATGAAGACGAACAGCGCGCATGAAATTAATCGACCGCTCGTAAACGAGGGATAGCCCAAACCGCTAGCAACGCGACAGGGAGCCACGCTGCAATCAGTGGCGGAATCGTCCCGGAAGCTCCCACCGCCGAGAAGAGTGCATCGATAAAGTAATATGCGAGGAAGAGTCCGAGTGTCTTCGAAACCCCAATCATCGGATTTGTTCGCCCGCCGACCACCGCAAAGGGAATCGCTATCGCCACAACCACTAAACAAATCGCCGATCCAGCCAAGATGCCATGGTAACGCATCGTAAACTTCGCCATGCGACCCTGCGGAAACCAACCTGCGTTTTCAGTTACGGCCGAAAGCTCTCGAAAGGAAAGTCTGAGTGGGTCAATTAAGCTGGAGGTCATCACCTCGGGATCGTCGTCTACCTCAGGCAAAACGAGTTTGTCGAAGTGTGGTTGCCGGAGCAGCTCACCCGTCGCTGGATTGAAAGCCATATCGCGACCGTCCACAAAAGTCCACGTCCACCGATTACCAGTTTTACGAAAATCAACGAGTCGTGATGAGATTCGACGAACTTCACGACCTTCGCCATCGAGCAAATGCAAGCGGACGTCTGATCCGCGTTGCGCGGCCAGACTGAGTTTCGCAATCACCCAGCGTCGACCCTGCTTGGCTTGATCAAAAGCGACGAAGTCGGAGTCTCCGCCCAACTTAACTTGTCCGCCCTTCTTCGCG
>CAIYUD010000017.1 GCA_903929325.1 uncultured Opitutia bacterium
ATCGGGGCGCTTAACTCTAGGAATGTCTGAGGGAGTTGCGTTTCTTGTGTTAAGTTTGGTCGATAGTCTCGGACAACTTCGGGGTCGCTCAGTGCTTCTAATGAACCAGTCATTTCCCATCCACTCGCACCCCGGGCATTAAGTTTACCCTCGATAAAGTAACGGTCACTGCTCACTACCCGTCCATATTTGTCTGGGTAAAGCGATAAGTCCGTATGGTCGTTAATCCATCCGCCCGAAAGGTTTGTCCGCCAGCGCGTTTCGGTACCTGGTAACTTCCAGTTATCATACCGAACGGTAGGCCCAATCAGCCAGCCCGCACGGGTATAGCCGTCAAGTAAGAGGCCGGCCCAGAGCGTATCTGATTGGCGTACCGTTGTGGTTGTGCGGATGTACGCACCTTGGCGCGAGGAGGTGCGCACGCGGAAATAAACTTCTGCAGGAATTTCGCGGTAGCCACGTTGAGCATAACGTGGGATGTAGAAGAAAGGAATGCTGCCGATGGCAGGGTGAATGTGATTAAGGACGATTCGGTCATCGGACTTTTTATATGACATGCTGACTGCGCGCAGACTCATGCCGGCATCGGAAGGTTCACGGTACCACACAATGACGCCTTCCATATCTTGGTCGCCCTTCATCATTGTGAATGTATCCGCTGTAAAATAAGCAGGTTTACGTCCGAAGCGTACATTCTCCGCAGTGATCCGTCCGGTACGTGAATCGATGAGAGCATGTTGACCGAACATGCGAAGATTTTCTGTCGTATAGACGACATTGCCGATAGCCTCGATCGTTCCTGTACTGGTGTTCATCCGAATCTCATCGGCATTTAATTGGGCGTCTTTCGTCGAAAAGCGTGCTTGTTTGGCGATGATGATCTTGCCGTCGTCTTCTGAACTAAAACTTTCACCTTCGAGGGCAGGTGGTGCTTTCAGAGCATTGGCAATACTGGCGGAATCTTTTTTTGGAGCAGGCTCTGCAGGTGCAGGCTCAGCCAGTCCAAACCCAGGCAAAGCTAGGGAGGCGGCAAGCAACCAGAAGCGACGTCCGGGCATCAACTCTGACACTTGTCCGCAGGCGGTTTCCGACAAGGTTTTTCGGGCATTGCGCTTGCGGGGTGGGGTCTACCTCGAGAGGGTGGGGTATGCGCATCCGCCCAGAGGAGGTTGCCAGCCTCGTTGAGGCACGCCACCCCTGCCCCCATGACTTGATGGGGCTACATTCTGTCGGCAAAGGTTGCGTGGTCCGTGCCTTCTTGCGGGACGTGGCAATTTGCGAGGTTTTGGACGTAGCCTCCGGGCGTACCTATGCGATGGAGCGGCTCGATGAGAAGGGTTTCTTTGAAGCAGTTTTACCTAAAGTCGCACCGTTCGTTCACCGCTTTAAGGTTCAATCAGCGACTGGTCATACATGGGAAGTCGAAGACCCTTATCGATTTTTACCAACCCTCGGTGAGCAAGACCTCCATTTCTTAGCCATCGGGGATGATCACCGTTTTCACCATAAGCTCGGCTCGCACCTGAAAAGTATAGACGGCGTTGCAGGTGTCGCCTTCACCGTTTGGGCGCCCCACGCCCGACGGGTATCTGTAGTCGGTGATTTTAATCAATGGGATGGTCGCTACCACCCCCTGCGACGTCTGGGGGCTTCCGGTATTTGGGAGTTATTTATCCCCGGGTTAAGTGCAGGCGTTCGCTATAAATACGAAATCATCGGCCCAGAAAATCCCGCTCCATTTTTAAAGACGGATCCCTGTGCGACCTATTTTGAGCAAGCTCCACATCACGCGGCGGTCGTTTGTGATCTGTCGAGTTACACATGGAACGACCGCGCATGGATGGATGCACGTTCACGGCGCGACCCCGTGCGTGCGCCGCTTAATGTTTACGAAGTACATTTAGGTTCATGGCGGCGCATCCCTGAAGAAGGTAATCGTCCACTCACTTACCGCGAACTTGGCGTCGCCCTTTCTGCCTACTGTCGTGAACAAGGTTTTACCCATGTCGAACTCTTGCCACCTGCCGAACATCCTTTCGACGGCTCTTGGGGCTATCAAGTCACCGGTTATTACGCACCGACCAGTCGTTTTGGTTCACCGACAGATTTCATGGCCATGGTCGACACCCTGCATCAAGCAGGCATTGGCGTCCTTGTTGACTTCGTCCCTGCGCATTTTCCGCGCGATGCTTTTGCTTTAGCGAATTTCGATGGTACTCACCTTTACGAGCATGCTGACCCTCGCCAAGGTGCGCACCAAGATTGGGGTACATTGATTTTTAACTTCGGACGTCACGAGGTCAGAAATTTCCTAGTCGGTGCGGCGCTTTCTTGGCTGGAGCGTTTTCATATCGACGGTTTTCGCGTCGATGCCGTCGCCTCGATGCTTTACCTCGATTATTCGCGCGAGGACGGTCAATGGATCCCGAATGCACACGGCGGCCGCGAAAATTTAGAGGCCATTACCTTCCTGCGACAACTCAATGCCCTTGTTCATCACGCCGCTCCCGGGACAATCACGATTGCAGAAGAGTCCACAGCTTTTCCAGGTGTCACGCGTTCAGTTTCAGAAGGTGGCCTGGGCTTTGATCTGAAATGGAACATGGGTTGGATGCACGACACCTTAGACTACTTTAAGCAAGACCCCGTCTACCGTCGCTGGCATCATGGAAAACTTACGTTCGGCATGTTGTACAACTGGTCCGAACGTTTTGTGCAGGCGTTTTCCCACGATGAAGTCGTCCATGGTAAAGGCTCACTGCTGACGAAATCACCTCAATGGGATTTATCCGGTAAGGCACGTAACCTGCGCGCGTTGTTAGCCTTTCAGTGGGCATGGCCGGGTAAGAAGACACTCTTTATGGGCTGCGAATTCGGGCAACCCGCCGAGTGGAGCCACGAGCGTTCGTTGGACTGGCACCTTCTCGGTATCGCTGAGCATGCTGGGTTGCAGCACCTCGTACGTGATTTGAATCACCTCGTCTTGTCCGATGGAGCGATGTCGGCGACAGATTTTGATCCACAGGCCTTCAGCTGGATTCGGGCTGATGACGCCACCGATAGCATCCTTGTCTTTGAGCGCCGCGCTGCCGGCGTGACGTGGATTGTGGCATGTAACTTCGTACCTTTCTCTCGCGACTACCGTATCGGCGTTACAACAGCTGGACGGTGGCAAGAGGCGCTCAATACAGATTCCACCCATTATGCTGGAACAGGTGAGGGGAATTTAGGCGGTGTCGATGCAGAGCCTGTATCGTGGGACAGTCGTCCGTTTAGCATCCCCGTGCGCTTACCTGGACTATCTGTCGTCATCTTTCGTCGGCCGTCTTAGGATTTAAAAGTCGGGTAGTTGACAGCGTCCATCAGTCAGCAAGCATTTGCCCGAATGAATACGACAACGCCGACAGCCAATATCCCTCGGGGGATACGCGGCTTTCGTCGTCTACTTTCGTTTATAGGTCCCGGTTTTTTAGTCGCAGTGGGTTATATGGATCCGGGAAATTGGGCCACCGATCTCGCAGCTGGTTCTGGTTACGGGTACACCCTGCTTTGGGTTATCCTGCTCGCTAACGTCGTCGCTATTCTCTTTCAGCACCTTTGCGTACGCCTCGCCGTGGCGACCGGCAAGGATCTCGCCGAGACCTGCCGAGATCGCTACCCTCCAGTCGTCCGACGCTTCCTCTGGATTTCCGCCCAGCTCGCGATTGTTGCGATGGACCTCGCTGAGTTGCTCGGCTCCGCCATCGCACTGCAACTTCTTTTCGGTATCCCGCTTCTCTGGGGTGCAGTCATCACCGCGCTCGATGTCCTCTTACTCCTCGCTCTCGAGCGCCTAGGCATGCGCTGGCTAGAGTCGCTCGTCCTTACGCTTATTCTAACCATTGCAGGCTGTCTCACCTACGAGCTCTTGCTTGCCAAACCCGTTCTTGCCGCTGTCGCGGGTGGCTTCGTGCCCACGGCCCAGCTTCTGCGCGACCCGGGTATGCTCTTCATTGCACTCGGTTTACTCGGTGCGACCGTGATGCCGCATAATCTCTACCTTCACTCCGCGTTGCTTCGCCCGCGCGCCCAAGGCGACAGCGCTATGCGTCGCGAGTCCATCCGTTATGGCACCTTAGACTGCACTGCGGCTCTCGGCTTTGCTTTCTTTGTGAATGCCGGACTTCTTGTTCTGAGTGCCACTCTCTTTCATGCTCCTGGTCAGTCGCCCGTTGGCGATATTCGTGAGGCCTCTCGACTTCTCGAGGGCGCCCTTGGCACTGCACTCGCGAGCACACTCTTCGCTGTTGCGCTCCTCGCCTCTGGTCAGAACTCAACCATCACAGGTACACTTGCAGGCCAGATTGTAACCGAGGGTTTCCTTGGCTTCCGCGCCAACTCTTGGCACGTGCGTCTCGCCACTCGGCTTCTTGCACTTATACCTGCAATCGCCGTCATCGCCCTCGCCGGCGAAGGATCGGTCGGCGATTTGCTCCTGTGGAGCCAACTTATCCTTTCCCTTCAACTTGGCTTTGCCTGCTGGCCGCTTGTGCGCGCGACTGCCGACGCCTCCCTCATGGGAGAGCTTGTCGCGCCGCGCTGGGTTTCGACCCTTGGTTGGGCAGCCACGTCCGTTATTATTGTAGCAAATTGTTGGCTTTTAATTTCATATTTAATTGCCCATCAGTGATTTAGTGTATATACGTATTCTTTGCTAATGATTATATGATAAAGCGTTGCAAGCTTCTGCAAGTGAACATAACTGGAGGTATGACCAACGTGCGTCATCTCTTTCTTTTTTTGGCAACTGCCGTGGGTGCGGCTGAGCCGGTCACCTTGCGTGTCGGGTTTTTCCCGAACTTAACGCACGCCCCTGCTCTGGCTGCCCGACAGCTCGAACGCGAAGGGCAAGCATGGTATG
>CAIYUD010000018.1 GCA_903929325.1 uncultured Opitutia bacterium
AATTCTCTCTGATGCTTCCAGGGTCCGCCGCTGACGTTATTCAGAAAGGTCGAGCAGCTGGACTTCACGTCGGCATCGATATCACTGGCCGAACACCCTGCAACTGCCAGTTACTCAAAGTTTCGCTCTCAGACTTACAATCCATTGCAGACTGTGACCGACTCGTTGCCTTCTTTGAAGGCCTCTACGGCAAAGCGACAGGCGTTGCGAAGATTACGGAAGTGCCATCCGCACTTCGTCGCACCGAGGCCGCAGAAATACCCGGCTTCACTGCCGCCGAACTTCGCGAGTTCTACACGAGCCTCGGCGAGCAGAATGTCTCCCCAGACACTGGCTGCTTCCCGCTTGGTTCCTGCACGATGAAGTATAACCCGCACATCAATGATTGGGCGGCAGGCCTTGAAGGATTTACTGCGGCACACCCACAGGCGCCCACAGAGGACGTCCAAGGCTGCCTCGAAGTCATCTACCAACACCAAGAATGGTTTAAGGCTATCACTGGCCTTGCTGGCGTGGTCACACAGCCCGTAGCGGGCGCCCAAGGCGAACTTGTGGGCATTAAGATGTTCCAAGCTTATCACCGTGCACGCGGTGACCATGGCCGCGACGTATTACTCATTCCCAATAGTGCACACGGGACTAATTTTGCGACCGCTGCGACCGCTGGATTCGAAACCAAAGTTATCGATGGCAAGAAATACGGTATCGTCGTGCTGAAGGCTGCACCGAGTGGCGAAATTGATTTAGTCGATCTCGAAGCCCGTATTGCCGAGCTTGGCTCACGCATTTGTGGCGTGATGTGCACAAACCCTAACACTTCGGGCGTCTTCGAAACAAACTTCCGCGTGATGGCCGAACGCATTCACGCAATCGGCGGATTGGTCTATATGGATGGCGCCAATATGAACGCCATCGCTGGATGGCTCGACCTCGACAAACTCGGCGTCGATGCGGTGCATAACAATCTGCACAAGACATGGACCGTGCCGCACGGCGGCGGTGGACCCGGAGACGGTATGGTCGCCGTCTCGCATCGCATCGTCGACTTCATCCCAGGGATGCAAATTCGCAAAGTCGGTAACACATTAGTGCCTTACAAGGCCCCCAAGAGTATCGGCAGCTTCCACCGTCACTGGGGCAACTTTGCACACAAAGTGCGCGTGCTAACTTACCTTGAGCGCCTTGGCAAAGACGGTGTACGTCGAATGGCGGCAATGTCTGTGCTCTCAGCACGCTACCTCTTCCAGCGCCTTCGCAAGACCTACCCTTCGCTACCCGTAGCCGCCGCGGACATCCCCCGGATGCACGAGTTCATCCTCACACTTACCGATGACGACTTTAAGAAGATTGAAGCTGTAGGTGTTCCGCGTGCATCAGCTATTGGACGTGTGGGCAAACTCTTCCTCGATTTCGGATACCATGCACCCACGGTCGCATTCCCAGAAGCCTTTGGTCTCATGATTGAGCCCACCGAATCCTACACTAAGTCCGAACTCGATCGCTTTGCTGAATCTGTCGAAGGAATTATCGAACTCATTCGTCAAGACGCCCGCGTCCTCGTTGCGGCACCACGCTTCACGCCCATTGATCGCGTGGATGATGTAACAGCCAACCGGAATCTCGTGCTTTCTGAAAAGTTAACGAAGCTTCCTGTGGTCATTCCCAATCGCGTCTCACCGACTGTACTCAATCAGCTCCCCGTGGCCGAGATTCGTAAGAAAATTCTCGCGACCGTTGGCTAAAAGTATCGCCCCAGGATTGTAACCGTTTCGGCATAAACTCTTAACGAGAGTTTGGCATTATGCCTTAATGCCTAATCAAGAGCAGCTGACGCTAAGACCCAACCTTGGTAAGCTTGCCCCTGTCGCTGACTACATTCTTGGCCTAAAAGCTTTCACTGAAGCGCTTCAAAGGGCAAATGGTTCAGGCAGTGGCTTTGTTGACGCCGCCCTGAAAGAGTTCGGCATCCATGCGACGTGGACAGACAACGATCTCGCGCGCATCCCCCGCGAGGGACCACTGATCGTCGCATGCAACCACCCCCATGGCGGAGCCGACGGACTCGTCGCTCTTCATTTACTACTACGCGCACGTCCAGATACGCGCGTCATGGCCAACCATCTCCTGAGCAACGTGGCCGGCATGCGCCCTTGGCTTATTCAAGTGAATCCGTTCGGAACGTCCGCTGATACAAACCTATCAGGTATGCGAAAGGCTTTAGGGCACCTCCATGCAGGTGGATGCTTGCTCATTTTCCCAGCCGGACAGGTCGCATCCCTTAAGCCGCTAGAACGAGTCGTGCGCGATAGCCATTGGACGCCACATATGGTCCGTTTAGCAAAAATTGCTAAAGCCAACATCCTTCCGCTACATATTGAAGGAAGAAACCGCGCACGCTTTCAGTTAGCAGGACTCATCCATCCACGTCTACGCACAGCCATGCTAGTACGCGAGATGCTTGCATTAAGGGGTAAAACTTTGCGACTCCGCTCCGGAAAAGCTATGAGTTGTGAAAAGCTGGCGGAACATGCAACGGACGATGATGCCGCAAAATTTCTGAGACTGCGCTGCGAACTCTTACCTTCACGTCCAGAAGGTGAACGCAAAGGGCGCACCGAAAGCCGCACACTCGCACCAATCATTCCACCCATCGCACCTTCTTTGTTGAAGGCAGAACTCGAAAGCTTACCCGCAGACAGATGCCTCGTGAGTAGTGGCAAAATGCGCGTTTGGCACTTCCAGGGCGACGAGCTGCCACATACCATGCGTGAAATTGGTCGGCTACGTGAAATTACTTTTCGTGCCGTTTCGGAGGGCTCTGGCTTATCCGCCGACATCGACGCCTTTGATGGTTGGTATGACCAAATGGTGCTCTGGGATGATGAGAACTCTGCGATTGTTGGCGGCTATCGCCTTGGTCCAACCGACCGCATCTTACCAAGCAAGGGAAAGCGCGGACTGTACACGAGCACCTTGTTTGATTTTCGAACAGGTTTCTTTGAGCAAATGGACCCAGCCCTTGAGATGGGCCGCTCCTTTATCCGACCAGAATACCAACGTAAGCCCAATGCGCTTCCGCTGCTTTGGCGGGGCATCGGACGCTACGTAGTCAAATACCCACGTTACCATACCCTCTTTGGACCGGTGAGTATCAACCCTGAGTATAGCTCAGCCTCGCGCGAGCTCATGCTCAACTGGCTACGACATAATCGAGCAGCAACCGAACTCACATCACTGGTAAGGGCAAAGAATCCACCAAGGGCTATGCACCTTCGGCCCGCTGACCTCGACTTACTAAAAGACTGCGTCTTCGAACTTGATCATATCAATGGGTTAGTTAGCGAACTTGAGTCGGACGACAAAACGCTCCCCACACTGCTCAAGCACTACCTGAAACTTAATGGTCGTCTGATTGCCTTTAATATCGACGAAAGTTTTGGCGACTGTCTCGACGGATTAATCACGGTCGATTTAATCAAAACAGATCCGAAACTTTTATCTGCGTATTTAGGTGAAGACGGTGCGCGCGCTTTCTTAGACTTCCACGATGCCTAAAAGAACATCGGACTTTAATTAGCTATCATCCCGCCATCCGGGGACCTCGGCGCTCAAAACGACGCCGACCACGCCAAGCACAAAGAGTAGGCTAAATGAGGCGAAGCCCCAGCGCTCTGCCGAGGTAGAGTCCGACGGATCAGCTAGGAGCCAGCCCACCAAAGCGCCCAGCAGCGGCCCAAGGAAGGAGGCGAATCGACCAATCATGCCATAGAAGCCAAAGAAGGCCGCTTCGCGCCCAACGGGTACCAGTGAGGCAAAGTGCGAGCGACTTAATCCCTGCACGCCACCTTGGACGAGTCCGACGGCACCAGCGAGTAACCAAACCCTAGGGAAAGTCGCACCCAATACCGTAACATCGCCTGGCTGCAGCTTCGCGCCATAAACTGCAATCAGCGTATAAACAATCAGGCCGACTATCAGCATACGTACGGCACCAAAACGATGTCCAAGCCAACCAAAGCCAAAGGCCGCAGGCACGCCGATTGCTTGGACGACGAAGAATGCCAGGATTAAATCCCCTTCGCCGTAACCAAGGACAGTACCAAGGTGCGTTGCAGTCGTTTTCACTGCATGCACGCCATCGATATAAAAGATAAAAGCTAACAGGAACCAGCGCAGTTCGAGATTCGACCAAATCTCCCGGGCAGTATCACGCGTGCCCTTCCATGTCTCACGCCATGAAGGTAAAGCAGTAGCCTCAACAGTTGGGCGGAATAATAATGGCAAGGCAAACAGCACCCACCAAATCGCTGCCGCTGGGTAAATCATCCACATGCGCCCGGCAAAGAAACCCATATGTAGTGCAACTAAGATAAGGATCCCTGAAATAAATCCTGCGGAGAAAGCCGCGCCGCTGAGTATGTGGCGGCGCCCAGCGGGGGCACAATCGACCAACATCGAGTCGTAAAACGTCGCTGCAACATAGAACATGGCGGCCGAACCTGCATAGAGCAGCGATGCGCTCAGCCAGCCACCTTCAGGAACCCAGCCGAGCAATGCAGTTAGCAGTGCGCCGACAATGACGGCTAAGCGCAAACCGCTTGCACGGAATGCAGGGGACATTGCCAGCTGTCCGAGAAATGGGGCAAAAAAGAAAACGAGCAGGCATGGCACTGATTGAGCCAACTTATAAGCGACAGATTCGACCGCCGGATCTAACCCTGCGCCCCAAAAAGCCTTAAACATCCGCGGAAAGACCAGTGCAAGCACCACCATGGCGAAGGCTGTATTCGCAAAGTCATAAAGGACCCAGCGCATGGCATCTCCCCATTTCCAATCAGATGCTGGCTTGCTCTCAGTCATACCGAATCCAATGCGCCAAAGCTGACTGGGGCAAGACCTCTCAAACAGGTGCTATCACGCCACGCCCACGTAAACCCACTAAAAGTTCTCGTGTTGCATCCGGAAGGTTGGCGGCACGCGGACACACCCGCTCCGCGCAACTCAACAAGCTGCGAGCTGTACAGTATCCGAGGAAATGAAGAGCTGAGCTGACGCCGACATGATCACCCAGAAAACTATTCAGCCTTGATAAACCTGCCCCTAGAAATTGCGGCGTAGGAGCCACAGATAACCGCAGAGCCCCCGCACACCCAGAAAACTTGCCCAGAGGTGATATGAAACACCTCAGCTGAGACCCAGAAAACGCCTGCCGATACCATCATTCCGATAAAACTTAAACTGCTCACGGCGCCTTGCACGGAGCCCTTGCTTTCGGGCGAAGGCCGATGCTGCAAGACGGAGACGACGGGGACAATGAAAAGTCCAGCGGAGAAACCTAAAGTAGCCATACAGACGCTGAATACGTCTTTCGTAACTCCTGCCATGCCCATCGGTATAGTGCTTAACGCCAGACCCAAAGCGCCGATCGGCACGAGGCGATATTCGATGTGACCGCGGGAAGCATAACCGGCGACGACGCTGCCGAACGCAATGCCGAGGGCCAACCATACGGTCATAAAGCTAATCTCAGTGTCGGTAAGCCCAAGAGTGCCCTTCCCGAAGACCGTGACGTTCATCATAATCAAAGCAGTGATGAAATAGAAGCCGGTGTTACCCCAACACGCACGCCAGAGATCCCTGTCTTGCTTCATAATGCCAAGCTGACGCCACAAGTCCGTGAAAGGATTGATACGGACAGGACAGTCGGGAGCCGCAGCCGGAGCTGGCGTGATCCAACGACTGAAGGCCCAACCAACAATAGCTAGTGCCAAGAGGATCGGTCCAGCGACCCATTCCCTGCCTTTAAACTTATCCGAAAAAAGCCCCGCAGCAGCGGTGCCTAGGATGACGCCCAAGAAAGTCAGGAGTTCAAGAATGCCATTTCCCCAAGACAGTTTCTCGTGCGGCAAAATCTCAGGCAGGATACCATACTTAGAAGGGGCAAAGATAGCACTGTGGCACCCCATCATAAAGATTGCGACCAACTTCAGCGATAGGCCGGGCATCGACAAAGCTAGCGCGGCAAAAGTCATAATAAACATCTCCGCCACCTTTACATTAACCATCACTCGCTGCTTGCTAAAACGATCCGCCAACCAGCCTCCCAACATCGCAAAGAGGATGAACGGCGCGGAGAATACGGCCATCACCACGGAGACCAGCTGCTCCCTTTGTGCATTCTCGCCGGAAGCGGCGCTGGCCAACAGGACCAAGATGATTAACTGCTTCAGTGCATTGTCGCTGAAGGCGTTCTGAAACTGCGTCCCCATTAGACTCCAGAAGCCACGTTGCCAGC
>CAIYUD010000019.1 GCA_903929325.1 uncultured Opitutia bacterium
ACAAGGATGATATCGAGTTGATCGGAAAATTCGACGGGCTTGATGTCATCAATTTCAATCTCTTTTCCTAGCTTTATGTCCTTCAGCCTCAATACGTTACGCTTAGATGCGGCCCCATCTGCCCCAGTAAACTTCTCGGTTCGGTAAGATAACGGAGTCACCCCCTCTTCGGAGTTCAGCTTGCCGATATTCATGGAAACCGAGTTCTTGGTGTCGACGTTCTCAACAAAGAGGATGCGAGCTGTCTCAGGTTTGCCTGCTTGCGGCGCAATTGAACCCCGTAAAATTAAGGGGTAATGAGGGTGCCCAAGGCGCGTCAAATGGATGCCAAAAGGCGGGATAACGGGTGGGGTGTACGACTTTGGCTGATACTCACGCAACTGTTCGTCCCAGACAGTTTCCACCGGATCGAAGATGTCATAATTCCAGCCTTCGTCGTGCTCTTCGGGGCGCTCCCAATTTGAAGAGAAACCAAAAATATCTGCGCGGGGTGTTGCCGGATAGACTTCGCCGCCAATCTGTGTCGACTGAGACTTCAAGCGCGGGTCGTGGTCTCGATCCCCGGGCACGAGCGGCTGAAGAATAAAAATCCATACTGCGGTCGCAATAACCAGCAAGCTCACCGCGGCACCCGCTAAAATCTTATCGTTACGGTTAGACATGGTTAATCACTTAGTGCCAGCGCCAGCCGCATTCACTGTGGCGGCAACTGGGAAGATGTATTCGAGGTGAACGGTGTATTCAGAGACAGTATCCTTAACAACGAGTACCCGCTCTGCGCGTTTATCTGTCGTGTCAGTTGGGCTATTCGCAGCGCCATTCGGGGCAATCGCACCAAAGTTAACCGAGGACGATGGACCGCCAAATCCAGGTGTGGCTGCAGGCGCTCCGCCTAATGGCTTGGATGCGCCATCATTTATTTCACGGATTACTTCCGCACTCGGTACATTAATTTCAACCGCCGATACCACGAAAGGCTTACGCGAGCTCTGAATAGTATTAAGGAAAACGCGCAGCGTGTCGGTCTTGCCTGCAAAGCGAACCTGGAAAGCAAACGATCCAACTAAACCTGGACGGCGGAAACTGTGCCCAGAGAGAATAAATTCATCGGGCTGCGGTTTAGAGGCAAGGGTCGCTGCATCAGGTGTGTCGACGCTGAATGCTTGGCCTTGGCCATCGCCTGCGATCGTGCTGGCTCCAGGGTAAGTCTCAATGGGTTCGCGATCAATCGACTGTAAAAGCAACGGTGTACCCGCTGAACGTGACTCGATTAACGATGTGAAAAGCCAGCCAATGATTTGTCGCTGACGGTCAACTTCTTTCAAAAGACGGGGCGGTTGAGTCCCGGGATTGCGAATATAACGTCGGAAGCCGAAACAGATTTCGTCGCGAGGCAAACGAATGTCTTTTGCGATGGCTTCACGACGCCAGCGAGAAACTGATTCTGAAATTTGCGTGCCGAGTTCATTGGCAATACCCGCAAACTTTGAATCAATTTGGTTTTCGGGCTCACCCGCAATAGCAGTTCGCAGAGCGTCTTGCTGAGCTTTGAGCGCAACAAGGTCGGCCTGGGCTGCCGCAACATTGTCATCCGTCAACGAAATCGCAGGCTTAGCAGAATCAAACTTATCACCTGCCAAGAGCGTTGTCATGGAGCTGTCGACTTTCGACAGAATCTTGGAGGCGTCGTTGTAATCGTTGTAAACAATACCTGCCGTAGCGACGAGTACCACAAAGCCGAAACCAAGGAGGCCGACGCCGGCGTAAAATTGAATGTTTTTGCTACTGGCCATAGTTCAAAGTGGTTTATCTGACTTAATAATTAAAGTCAGCGTCAACCGAGGGAGGTTGGGCTGATTACGATCCGAACGAATTTCAGCGTCGGGAATTGCCTCAACAAAAGCGTTTTGGCGAAGTGCTTGGACGAACTCTTGCTGCCTCCGGCCGAACTCTTTCGCATCAATCACCGCATCTTTCGCAGGACCCACCGAGAGTAGTAGCATGCGCGTGACGAGGGTCACTTTAATGACCTTTGGTGGCAATGGCGCAGGGGGTTCCCCTTCGGCGACAGCAGGGGCAGGGGGTTGCTCGCGCGTCACCCGTAGCTCTTCTATCCATGTGTGCCGATTCGCGAGAATCACCTTCTGCAATTCAACGAGGAATTCATTCCAATTCGCGCGGTTGAGAACCACGGACTCCATTTGAGCATTCACGGATGCAATGGCTGACGATTGCTGACGTGTATTCGCTAGATTCGCTTTGCGCGTAGAGAACTCTCTCTCGCGCAGCTTCAGCGTTGTGACCTGTGCTTGGGTTGACTCTGCCGCAAAATAAAGTCCGGCCAAAATCGGCAAGGGAGAGAGCGCTAGCAATAAAGCCGACCCAATCAACAGCGGCTTGCGCGCATCAAACGCCAGCTGCGCAGCGATCTCAGGCGGAATAAGATTCACGCCAGCAGCATCGGTCAGGAGCATGCGCGCCGCTTCACCGACGGGCTCTGAAAGCTGAAGACGGTATGCGGAAACATACTCTGGGTTCACATTAGAACTTAAGGTGACACCATTTAAAGTATCGAGGATCTCGACAGGCAAACGAAGTGTTTCTGCCAATTGCTCCTGTAGTCCGCCCAATTGTGCTGCGCGGCCCGTTAAAAGAATGCGCGCGGGTTGACGGCCTTGTGTGCCGCGTCGCAGACCAACTAAACGGCGATTGATATCTTGGGCCAAACGCCGAGAGAACGCTTGAGCATTCGAAATCAGTGTAGCGGCTTGGGGGTCCGATTCTGCCAATTGCACGACCCCGCTAAAATAACCAACCTTCAGCGCTTCAGCGTTCTGGAAAGAACTGCCTGTGCCATCGGAAACAGATTGTGTGAGTGTATTACCGCCGAGCGTCGCTGACTGCACACTCATACCCGCGGGCCCCATGAAGGTTAATGTCGTCGTCCGTGCGCCAACATTCACGATAACAACTTCTTCCGGCGAGTCAGCAGATGACAGACGCCATGCTTGGCTATCCAGGAGCGGGGCTGCCTGAATAATGGTCGGGCGTAGGCCAGCCGCAGAAACTTGGTTAGCAATTCGCGCAGAAATTTCTGCCCGCAAAGCAAAGAGCAAGACCTCGGCTTCAACGCCGTCAGAAGCAATTATTTGGCTACCCCATACCACTTCAGAAAGCGGGTATGGGATATTATTTTGTGCCTCAAAGGCGATAATTTGTGCCTGACGTTCGCGCTCAACTTGCGGCACTTTAAGCGACTTCGAAAGTAATAAGAAGCCGGGGACGATAACGGTGGCAGTTCCTTTGAGGTTATTCTGCCTGACCAAGCCTGTGAGTGTGGAAATGGCCGCGCCCAACCATTCGTCTTCACCCGTCAGCCCTGGGGGAAGATCTTCGAGCACAAACTTTTCGAGGACCAACTGTCCAGCTTGCACATGAAAACTGGAAATGGAAACATGGGCTGCCCCAAGATTAACAACAGTTGTTGGCTGTGAACTTGTGCTCATGAACGTTCGACGAAAGGTTAACGTGAGCTTGAATCTTCACGCACAAACTCTGGCGAAAAGTCGAAAACCTTGTCGTAAAACGAAACGAGGTACTGAGGACGAAGAATACCTGCGGAATTAAGTACGCCGCGATCAGCGAAACCTTTGCAGCCGTCATAATCAGCTTTCTTCAGAAGCTCTTTGCTCACGGCAGCTTTCTGATCAGGTATCAAGAGGCCGCGGGCGTCGAAGACAGCTTGGACGGTACCGGCGACTTCCACGTCGACGTAGTAGACGTCAGGGTCTTTGCGCAATTGGTCCCGCTTCACCACGTCTCCAGGTAGGTAGAAGAACACGGAGCGAGGTTGGTTCTGCTCGATTGTCAAAATCGTGGCACTCGACCGGTAGTAATTCCAATCTTCCGCAGTCTTCGATTTCTCTCCTTTAAAGCCGATGGTCACCGTGACTTTCACTTTATCAATCCAGCGCTTGTTGGTGGCCTTGGGGTCTGGGTTAGCATGCGGATCAATGACGACTTCCATGCGATTCCAAGCGTTGGGTCCGCTAAACTTGCCCTGAGAAAATTTTACATCCTTAACAAAAACACAATGCTCGGGGGTTGCCGTAACTGCATTGGGATTTTGGTTGGCTCCTTGTGCCGAAAGAGTCGGAACAGAGACGAAATAAGCCGCCGCCAAAAGGCACACAGACAAAGGGGACATAGGAACATATGGGGTTAACCGTCTGGAGTGTGTAGGCAAACGGAAAAACCTCCCGAAAGCCTCCTTGTTGCAATTATGTTGCGTTTAAGCCCCGTCTGCTAAAGTCCTTTTGCATGAGGCATCTACGAAAGCTCTGTCTTTGGCTTTTCTTTGCTTGTCCACAGGCTTGGACAGCGCAGCCCACTGTCACCTGTAGCTTCACTATTCCTGCGGATTGGGTGCAAAATCTCTGCGGCCAAGATGTTAAGATTCAGACCTTAGCCGGACCTAATACAGATCTTCATGAGTTCCAGCCGGGCCCCGCAGCCGCAAGGGCTGTTTTGAGCGCGGATTTAATTGTCGGCATAGACCCATTATTAGAGCCCTGGCTTAATGAGTTAGTTATTTCTAACCACTTGTCAGACAAGGTTATATGGCTTGGTAAGCTATGGATTTCAGACAAAAGCCCCCAGAAGGGAGACCCACACATTTGGACGGATCCAAAAATCGTCCAAATCCTGGTGGAAAAATTAGCTGACGCTTGTGCGCAACTCAACGGCGTCGACCGAACCAATCTCGCCACCCAAAAAGACGCTTATCTCAAAAGCATTCAAAAATTAGACCAGACACTGAGCGCTGATTTTTTAAAAATTCCAGCGGAGCAACGCGTGGTCATCACCCACCACAATAATTTTAGTCGGTTTGCAGAGCGCTACGGCATCAAGGTTGCGGGCGTTATCCTAGACTCCTCCAGCACTGAGGCTGCGGATCCGTCCGCAAAACATCTCGCACGCCTCATTCAACAGGTGCACACCGAACATGTGAGTCTGATTATCTGCGACCGAGGTGAACGCGCTCCCGCGGCGCAACTACTTGCCCGCGAAACGGGACTGCCTCCGCCCATTGCAATCAACCTTGATAGTTTAGATAAGCTAGGGACGCGTGGCGGCACCTGGCTCGGCATGATGAATGAAGTTGCCGCGGCACTCATCCATCAATGGAAAGAAGTGAAATGACTACGTGCGCGTGCGCCGAGGTAGCAATCTCAGCCGAAGGCCTAACACTTTCGCCAGCGCCAGGCGCGCCAATCATTTTGTCTGATGTAAATTTTGAAGTACCCTTGGGCTGCCGGGCAGCATTGGTCGGTCCAAACGGTGCTGGAAAATCGACGTTACTAAAAGCGATCAGCGGAATGATTAAGCCATCGAGCGGCCGACTGATGACAAACGGTCACTCGCCGCGCCTCGGTCGAAGTGATGTCGCCCTACTCGCGCAGCGCACCTCACTCACTCCAGGTTTTCCATGCACTGTTGAGCGCCTAGCGCTAATGGGTCGCCTTTCGCGACGACTGTGGGCGCCGGGCTATAGCCAAGAAGATGTCGCTCAGGCTCGGGCAGCCGTGGACGCTGTGGGATTAAACTCACTCCGGCATCGACTGCTTCACGAGCTGTCAGGCGGACAACTTCAGCGGGCACTTTTAGCGAGAGCCCTCTGCCAAGGCGCCACACTTCTTTTACTCGATGAACCCTATGCAGGTATCGACCAGGCCAGTCGCCAAGCTTTGAACGAGATTCTCTTTGGCCCTGCCCTTAATGGAGTGACCCTGTTGCTCTCAACGCACGACAGCATGGATAGCTCGCTGTGTGATCGTATATTTACGGCTGACGCAGGAAAAATTTCGCTACGCGTAGCGTGTGACGGCCAGCACCCCCACCGACATGTTGCACTGGATTCCTGAGCCACTGACCCACGACTTCATGCTGCGCGCCTTCTTAGGGATGGCGCTGTGTGCAATCGCGTGTGCGTGTATCGGGAGTCACCTCGTCGTACGACGGATGACGTTCGTCGGCTCCGCACTCACTCACACCCTTTTGCCAGGCGTTGTCGCAGCGTGGCTCATGGGCATCTCAACCTATATCGGCGCAGGTGTCGCCGGGCTCGTTACCGCCGGCCTCGTTGTCCTTGTAGGACGTCGGCGCGAAAGCGGCGAAGATGCGGCCATCGGCGTCGTGCAGTCTGCGCTTTTTGCATTTGGCATTATCTTAATGGCTCAAGCGCAATCATGGCGCGATTTTACAGGACTACTTTTTGGCAGTGTACTGGGAATTGATGATGCGGAACTTATCCTGATGGCGTCGCTCTGCGTACTCGTGGTGGGCGTACTCATCGCTATTCACAAAGAACTCGAGGCGTCTGCCCTCGATGAAGATTACGCGTCGATGGCAGGTGCACGTCCAACTTTCTTAAGACTACTCTTGGTGGCGCTGGCGGGAATCGCTGCAGCCTCGGCGGTACGCCTCGTTGGGGCAATGCTGACGACGGCATTCTTAATTGTACCCGCAGCCGGCGGCGTGCTCCTGGCACGCTCGTTAAGTCAGGCAATTTTTTGGTCGGTGACACTTTCGCTCCTCGGCGGAACCGCTGGCCTCTTCATCTCATACTATTACGAATCCATCCCTGCAGGCGCAGGCATGGTCATGGGGTGCTGCCTTACTTTTGTGCTGGCTCGTCTCTGGCGAGCCTGGCGCGGATAAATTTAGCGCAACGAAACGGGCGGACCTAAAACTTCCCGCACGATTATCGCTTTTCTCAAAGCCTCTTTACCTCGAAACGCCGACGCGAGGGCACGCCGCGGGGCCACTTTTGGCAAAACAGGGTGAGTGCTTACGGGCAAGATAACCGGAGCTATCGGCTCATCTGAAAAAACTTTAGGCTCGGGTAAGGAATTTGTTTCTGCGGGACGGCGACGGACGGCACGTCGGCGCGAAGGTGGTGCGGGCAACGGTGGGGCTGCTGGATTCGCCTCATCTGGCGTCATCCTTCCAGCGATAAATCGCAGGAAAGCAACGACCCCAATGATGATAAGCAGCTCCATGGATTAGGCCTTAGGTGCTTCACCAGATCCCGCAATGCCACGGCGCATATCTGTATCAGAGCGAAGATTTTCCATCCGGAAGAAATCCAGCGCGCCCATCTTGCCGTTACGTAAAGCTTCGGCGAGCGCGAGTGGCACCTGCGACTCTGCCTCGACAACCCGAGCGCGCATTTCTTCAACACGCGCCCGCATCTCTTGTTCAAGCGCAACCGCAGCTGCACGACGAATCTCGGCCTCGGCTTGTGCCATATTCTTATTCGCATTCGCTTGAGCCTCTTGAAGCATTGCACCGACGTTGTCGCCGACATCCACGTCTGCGATGTCGATCGAAAGAATATCGTAAGCAGTGCCCGCATCGAGACCGCGCTCAAGCACGGTCTTGGAAATGCGGTCAGGGTTTTCGAGCACCACCTTGTAAGAAGCCGAGGAACCGATGGTTGTCACAATACCTTCGCCCACGCGCGCGATGATTGTCTCCTCTTGAGCGCCACCCACGAAACGATCCAAGTTGGTACGCACGGTAACCCGGGCTTTAACTTTTACCTGAATACCATCTTTGGCCACGGCATCAATGGTGGTGCGACCGCCCGCTGGATTTGGGCAATCGATAACCTTAGGGCTTACCGAAGTAAGCACAGCTTCGAGCACTGACTTATTGGTGCCGCGCGTCGCGATATCAATCGCGCACGCACGACGCCAATCAAGCGTGATGCCGGCTTTTTGCGCCGCAATCAGCGCCTGTACCGTTTGCACAATATTACCGCCCGCGAGGTAGTGGCCATCAATCATGTCTTCGCCGATAGGGATGCCGGCCTTGTGGGCGGCAATACGCGCATCAACGACGACCGCATACGGCACGCCGCGCAGACGCATACCAATTAAATCTCCGAGGCCAACAGGCGCACCCGCAAGCATTGCGCGCGTCCACACTGGCAAGAAGCCGAGGGCAAAAATAAGGATGAGTCCAAGCCCGACAAGCAGGGCAATGTAGACGGGATTATCAATAAGGTAGGCGATCATGGGAGGGTTGTTGAAAAGTTAAATGCGGCGGACAGTCACGCCACCGGGAACGGTTTCGCAGACAACAACACGTGTGCCTTTGTCTAAGAAACCATCGATGGAGGAGGCTTGGACGCGACGGCCAGCAATCTCCGCTGAGCCACCGGGTGCGAGCGCGGTCAAGGCAAAGCCTTCGCGGCCAACTAAGTCTGCAAAACTGGCGGCACTCGGAATGGCCGCTCCCGCGTCTGAAGTTGGACTCGCGAGTCCAAGATGCTTAGCGACATTCGGGGCTAGCTTGCGGAAGATTAAAAATTCAAGGACGACGCCGAGGAGGAGTGCCGTTGTCGTGAGCGCAAAATCAGTCATGCTCGATTGGGCGGCCAAGAAAAGTCCGTACAGCCCAGCGAGGCCGCCAATAATACCGATAATCATACCAGGCAGAACAAACTCGGCGGCGATGAGCAAGAGGGCTGCAATCACCCAGGCCCAAGCCGAGCCTGCACTTACCTGCGAACTCTCAACCATAAGCAATGTTGTCACCATAGCTGAGGAATAAAGCCCAACTGGGTTGCCTCCAACCCTTTTCGGTTCGATACGCTTGCACCCCTGTATAACCTCTCTACGATTATTAAAATGCGCAGGAAACCTCCCGCTATTCGCCGTACTCGAATCAAAGCCGCCCATGAAGTCATCGAGGGAGCCTTGCAGCATGCCGCCGAATCCGGCGCAAAAGAAGGACTTGGTCGCCAAGCAGCCCATGCTGCGATTGCCTCAAAGCTCGGGGTGTCAACCTCGCTACTTTATAAATGGCGCGAACCGACCGAAGGTGGCAGCGGCCAAACTAATCCCTTGGATCGGACCGTTCAACTACTCGAAGCAACTGGCGACAAACGGATTCTGGAATGGCTTTGCCAAAAGTCGGGTGGAAGTTTCTTGGCAGAAGATCCTTTATCAGACCCTGACCTCAACCGGGCAGCCAATGCTTTGGTGCGAAAGTTTAGCCTCTTAATTGCTGAATTAACTGAAGCTACCGAAGATCACATGATTGACCCAGAAGAGAGCCGACGGCTACGTGACAGTTGGGATAAGCTGCGCGAACGCTGTGAAGCTTTTGTGCGAACCTGTGAAAGTGGCGGCTATTCTCAAAGCAAGTAACCATGCCTGAACTCACCATCGTTAACTACCCAGAGCCAGTCTTGCGCGCCAAAGGCGAAGCCGTGCGTGCCTTTGGCCAACCTTTACGTGCACTCGCTGACGCTATGCTCATTGCGATGCGGGCGGCACGCGGGATGGGTTTGGCGGCTCCTCAGGTCGGTAAGTCGATTCAGTTCTTTGTAGTTAATGTGCCCGACGAAGACACACCGATTGAGTTCGACGGGAAGGTTGTTGCAGACGCCAAGACCATCATGCCCATGTGCATGGCAAACGCCGAAGTGGATATTCTACCCGGAGAAATGGAACTGCTGGAAGAAGGGTGCCTATCATTCCCTGGTATTCGCGGCGACGTTCCGC
>CAIYUD010000020.1 GCA_903929325.1 uncultured Opitutia bacterium
GAAGAACCGCACCTCTTTCGGAATCATTCGCGGTCGCGAGATCTACTCCCAATAAAAGAGAACGTCCTTCAATGGGTGAGGCCAATCCAACCAATGCTCGTAGTAAAGTACTTTTGCCGCAGCCGCTGGGTCCGACGACAGCTGTAATCCCACCGGATTGAACCGAGAAATTGATACCGGAAACCACGATGGTCTCGTCATGCCCAACGGCAAGGTTCTCACAGATGACACATGGGTCACTCATTAGTTAAAGTTAAAAAGGTTAAAGATAACTGCGAAGACAGCATCGCTCACCACAAGCAGCGTGATGCCAAGTACCGCGGCCGTGGTGGCGGCTTCGCCGACGCCGCGTGCATTCGGGGTGGCGACATGACCGCGATAGCATCCTGTCCAAGCGACAATCACGGAGAAGGTTACCGCTTTAAATTGTCCGACCAAGAAACTGTTAACGGATACCGCATCGATTACTTGGTTTACGTATTGTTCAACCGCCATGCCCGAGCCGCAAGCAACCGCCATGCCACCGAGAATACCAGCGAGGGTGGCGAAGAGTGAGAGTATGGGTAGAACGAGTAAGACGGCTAAGACGCGCGGCACCGCCAGGTATTCGACGGGCTGGATGCCGAGCACGCGTAGGGCATCGGTCTCTTGAGTGACGTTCATACTTCCAAGATGTGACGCATAGGCGGTTGAGGTTCGTCCGCAGGCGACGACGCCTGTCATCAGTGCGCCCATCTCGCGGGTCATCGCTAAGCCAACTAAGTTAGCGACGTAGATACCCGCGCCTACTTTGTTGAGCTGAACAAATCCAACATAGGCCATAATCACACCCGTCAAGAAACCTAACAGGAGAGTAATCGGGAGTGCATCAGGGCCGGCCGCTCGGACAAGTCCCGGGAATTCTGCCCAGTTGATGCGCGCGCGTCCGGCGATCAGGCGCAAAAAGCCCCAAACAGTTTCGCCGATGTGTGCGATTGAGCGCTGCCAAGAATCTTTACTGTCTTCAGCCCATCGACCGACTTTCTCAACCACAGTCAGTCCAGGAGCCGCGTCGGTAGTAATTTTTTCGTCGGATGAAAGTTCTAACCAAGCGTGCAGACGTTTGGGCAAGTTCGAACGGACGGCAACTTTGCCCGGTGGAAGTGCGGCTCGCTCTGCGGCATGGATCCAGGCTGCGAGTGTGGTGTCGAATTGGGTGACACCGCCGTCAACCCATTCAATTCCCGCTGCAGATTCAGGTAGAAGGGGTAGGGTGGCTCCCTTGGTCCAGTTGCCCTTTAGTTCGATGCGCACGCCCTGCGGTCCAGGGATTACCTGGATAGTCGGTTCAGGAAATAGGCTACTCCCCATACTTTAAGGGGTAAACTGGGGGGCGGAGGGTGTCAAAGTCGATAAACCGACCGCAAATGCCCGATTCTGCTTTTTATCGGTGGGTGAGGTCACGTAAACTGACCCCTCACCGCATGCGCCGGCAGCACCTTTCACTAACCCTTCCACTCTTCATGGCGGCTGCCTGCGGAGCAGGTTCGACGTGGATGGTCCAGGAGGAGAATGATAAATTCACCAACGGTAACGATGACCGTTACTACACTCAAGGATTCCGTGTGAGTGAAATCAACGAAGAGCTTTCGCATTGGTCGTTTGGACATGAAATTAATACCCCAGCACAAGCGAATACGCTGGAACCACCTGTCGGCGATTTACCCTATTCCGCCATAGCTTACTTGGCGCACGGCAAAGGTTATCTTTTTCCAGAGCAGCAAGCGATGGCCTCCATGGAGGTCAAAGTCGGCGTGATTGGACCGTTAGCACTGGGACGACAAATTCAAAACGGGTTTCACCACATTATCAATGCCACTGAATACCGTGGTTGGGATTCCCAGATGCCGAATGAGTTCGCTTTAAATTTTCAAGCGGAGGTGCGTCGCCGGTTTTACCTCGATGCGCCTGAAGTTCACCACTGGGATATGCTCCTTCGAGCAGCCGTTGATCTCGGGAATATTCGCAGCGGATTTTCGACGGGCATAGAGATACGCTTCGGCCTGCTAGACGATTCGTGGGGTCACGGATTCCTTCGTCAATCCACCGGCTGGGTCGACCCTGTCGGCACGGGAGGTCCGCGCGAGGCATGGTGGTGGTGGTTTGTCGACGTATCGGCCGAAGTTACACCCCATTCCTATTCGTTCGATGGAACAGTCTTCAGTGATTCAGATTCCGTTGAGTCACGTCCCGTCGTCCTCCAAGGCGCCTTGGGCTTAAGTCTTCGACTGGCTGCAGGCTCCTTCTCCTTTGCGATTGCGCACCGCACCAAAGATTTTGAAACCCAAGACGGTTCCCATGCTTTCGGCAGCGTTCGGTACGCCTACATTTTCTGAAGCCATGTCGCGTGTCGCCGTGATCGACCTGGGGTCGAACTCTCTCAAACTCATTGTCGCCGATGGACCGCCAATGGTTGAGGTGTCGCGCGCCACGGCCGAAGTGCGTATTTTTCCTGAACGTGGAAATAAACTGACCCCAGAGGCTATCCAAGCTGCGACCGACGCCGTCGACCAACTTGTCACCACCGCGAAGGCTTCGGGTGCAGAACGCATTATTCTCATGGGTACAAGTGCACTGCGTGATGCCCCGAACCGCGCACAATTCGCCTTCGCCCTGAAAGAGCGTACGGGCCTCGACCTATCGGTGATTTCGGGTGAAACCGAAGCGCGTATCGGCATCGATGGCATCCTGCTCGACCCTGCATTAGCCACTATTCGTAATTGCATCACATTTGATCTCGGGGGTGGTTCGATGCAAGTTGGACGCGTTATCGAGCGTCGCTGTGTCCAGGCCAAGAGTCTGTCGCTCGGTGCCGTGCGTATGACTAAAGCCTTTCTAGATAATCGCGGTAAGGCCCTCGACGCTCACGATATCGAATCCCTGCGGCACCATGCTTTAGAAATCATCCAGCCACACCTCCAGGCTGGCGTTGCACTGGGTGCTCCCTTGATTGGCGCCGGTGGTGCCCTGGCGACCATGGTTGATCTCTTTAAGGCTGCTGGAGAGTCGCACGAAGGCGGAGAAATTGGCGTACTCACGCTGCACAACTGGCTCACGCGGCTATCAGCGATGGATCTGGAAACACGCCGCGCTGTACCCGGAATGCCTCCTGCACGTGCCGATATTTTACCAGCTGCCTTGGTTGTCATCTGTGCACTGGCCGACCATACGGGCGCTGAAAGTATTCGGCTAACCCATCACGGCATTCGTCACGGTATGGCAAATATCTTATTGTCCGAGCACGGCGAGTTGCTGACTTAACCCATGCGTAACCTCTTTTTACTCGTACTGTCTGCTGCCCTGACGGCAGCGCCTTACGAAGGTAAAGTGGTTTCGTCAGACACCGAGAAGGGTGCACTAACCCTGCTCAACGCCAAAGGTGTCACCCAGGTCATGCAAGTAAGCGAAGCCGATAGCCGTCTTGGTTGGACAGGTAAACAGGTTCGCGGTGACTTGATTGAGTCTGAAGGTAAGTTGCGCCTCGAAACTATTTTTCCCGCAGACCCCGAGCAATTACGGCAAGTGGCCGAAGTCACCGATGCCCTACGTCGTGAAACAGCCGATCGCGGTCGCGATATTCGCAGTACCGGTGATTTGGCCCCTGCCTTTCTCCTCTGGGATCAATCCGCTAAACTCGTTTCGTCTTCGAGCTTACGCGGCAAACCTTACCTACTGAATTTTATCTTCACTCGCTGCCGTTCCGCGCAAATGTGCCCAGCCGCCACCGCCGCAATGGCGGGCCTTTCTAAGTCTCTACACGATGCCGGGCTCGCCGATAAGGTTCAGTTAATCAGTATTACCTTTGACCCCGCTTATGATTCGCCGGGTGTGCTCCGTGCTTATGCCGAGAGCCGCTCCACGGATTTAGTGAATCACCGTTTACTGACCGGCGATAAACAACAAATCCGTGATTTGATGACTCAGTTTGGCATCACGACCATACAGGCCGATGGCACCATCGTTCATAACGCCGCCACGTTGCTCATGAATGCTGAAGGCCGTATTCAATTACGACTCGATGGTCCGCGTTTTAACAGCGAAGACTTGATGCCCATCCTGCGTAAAGAACTTCAAACGAAATGAGCCCTCGTCGCCACATCGCTTGGCTGACGGTTGGGGCTGTCGTGCTCTATTTCCTCTTAAGGTCTTTGCCAGATACCC
>CAIYUD010000021.1 GCA_903929325.1 uncultured Opitutia bacterium
CGGACAGACTGCACGCCAGGATCATTTGCGCCCGCGGAAGCTGCCTCGTTCCAGTTAGCTCCTTGGGCTTTCTTGTGCCAGTCGTAGATACGACCGACGAAAGGTGAGATGAGTTGGACTTTAGCATCTGCGCACGCGACCGCTTGGGCAAAAGAGAAGAGCAGGGTGAGGTTGCAGCGAATACCTTCTTTTTCTAATTCAGCGGCAGCTTGGATGCCTTCCCAGGTCGAAGCCATTTTGACTAAGATGCGTTCTTTGGGAATGCCGGCTGCTTTGTAGAGAGCGATGAGCTCCTTGGCTTTAGCGACGGTGGCTGTCTTGTCGAACGAGAGGCGCGCATCGACTTCAGTGGAAACACGACCAGGGACGATTTTAAGAATTTCGGTTCCGAACGAGATGAGGAGTGCGTCGACCGCAGCTTGGACACCTTTGCTCTTATTGTCCTGGGCGGCCTTCTGAAGGAGTGTTTGGTACTCAGGCATCTGCACCGCCTTGAGGATGAGGCTCGGGTTGGTCGTGGCATCCAGAGGCTTGAAAGCCTTCATGGCGGCGAAGTCGCCCGTGTCGGCGACGACCTTGGTGTGTTGGCGCAGTTGTTCGAGGGCGTTCATGGTGCTTAAGAGAAGTCGGGAAACGGAGGGGAGGAAAGCGGAAACCGTTGGGCGACGCTTGCTTTCCCCTTTCCACCCTCGCTCTTCCCCTTTTACCTCGGTGTATGCGCATCAAGGTAAAGCAGGCACTCGTTTCGGAAAAAGCCCAGACCGGCATTGAGGTTGCGGGCTGGGTTCGGACTAAGCGTGACGCCAAAGGCTTCTCCTTTGTCGAAATCAACGACGGTTCGTGTCTCAAAAACTTACAAGCAATCGTCGATCACACTTTGCCAGGCGCAGAGACGCTGGCGGATGTTTTAACAGGGGCATCGGTTCGCTTGATAGGTGATTTAGTACCTTCACCAGCCAAGGGTCAGGCGTGGGAATTTAAAGCGACCTCGTTTGAACTCATTGGTAAAGCAGATGCGACATACCCGTTGCAGAAGAAAGGTCACACGCCGGAGTTTTTGCGCACGATCCCGCATCTCCGTGCGCGCACGAATCGTTTAGGGTCTACGTTGCGCGTGCGCAGTAAACTCGCGATGGCGGTGCATCGGTTCTTTCAAGAACGTGGCTTTGCGTACGTCCATACACCGGTGATAACGGCTAGTGATTGTGAAGGCGCGGGTGAGCTCTTCCGGGTGACAACCCTCGATCCTCTTGCGCCTGAGCGCGATGCATCTGGCAAAGCAGATTGGGCGAAAGACTTTTTCGGACGGCAGTCCTTCCTCACTGTTTCTGGGCAATTGGAGGGAGAGACCTTAGCGAGTGCCTTAGGTGATATTTATACTTTTGGTCCGACTTTTCGTGCCGAGAACTCGAATACAAGCCGTCACGCCAGTGAGTTTTGGATGATCGAGCCAGAAATGTCGTTCTGTGATTTAAAGGGCGACATGGATGTCGCCGAAGCTCTCGTGCAATACCTCGTGCGGGCCGCACTTGAGGAGTGCGCCGAAGAGCTCGCCTTCTTTGATGCGTATGTCGACAAAGGTTTGCTTGAACGATTGCGCCTGGTTGCCGAAAAGCCTTTTGCGCGTGTGAGTTATACGGAGGCTGTTGATATTCTCTTAGCTTCCGGTCGAAGTTTTGAGTTTCCGGTTAAGTGGGGAGAGAATCTCCAAGCTGAACATGAGCGTTTCTTAACCGAGACACATTTTAAATGTCCGGTGACTGTTTACAATTATCCGAAGACAGCGAAGCCGTTCTATATGCGTCAAAACGA
>CAIYUD010000022.1 GCA_903929325.1 uncultured Opitutia bacterium
CGGCGAAGGCGAACGGTGAATCGTCCGCGATGGCCGCCGTGGTGACGCCCGTGGAAGCCATCATCAGCAACGCTTCCGGTTGTGGCGTGCAACTGCGCGACTACGGTCATTTGCTGCAGCAGGACCCGGTGTACGCAGCACGCGCGGCGCGCGTTGCGGCGTTGGTGCGTGACATTGCGCAGGTGGTGGCGCCCGAAGCTGAAGCCTTGGCGAAGCGGTTGCGGCCCGGCGCTGCACGGTTGGCTTTTCAGTCGCCCTGCACCCTGCAACACGGGCAAGGAATCCGCGGCCTGGTGGAAGGTTTGCTCACTCGCTTGGGGGCGGAACTTCTGCCGTGCGCCAACAGTCATTTGTGCTGCGGTTCGGCTGGAACGTACTCGGTACTGCAGCCTGAACTCTCTGGCGAATTGCGTTCCCGGAAGCTGGCTGCCCTGCAGCGCGGGGCCCCTGAAGCCATCGTCTCGGCCAACATCGGCTGTATAACCCATTTGGGGTATGCTGCCACGGTGCCAGTACAGCATTGGATAGAGTGGATTGACGCCCGGTTGTTGTCATAAATTTCCGTTCTGCGTCCTAATTTGCTGTTCCGGCTTTATTTTTTGGCACTTGACGTTTTTTTCATTCACCCGGCGGCAGCGAACGGATAGATTCTGAAATGAGTTCGCGTTTCGCGTTGGTTCGAGCAAGAGGTGGCTTTTAAATGTTGATTCTGACCCGACGCATGGGCGAGACGTTGATGATTGGTGAGGACGTCACCGTCACAGTCTTGGGCGTCAAGGGGAACCAGGTGCGGCTTGGCGTGAATGCCCCTCGCAACGTGGCCGTCCATCGCGAGGAAATCTTCGCGCGCATCAAGAACGAGGGCGAAGACGCCCCCGAGGCCTTCGACGGGGCGGAAGACGAGGCCTGAAGCCCGGTTTCCCTTGTCCGGCGGCTTCGTCCGTCCTATCATTGCACTTCGGCCCGGGTGGTTCCCATCCGGGCCGTTGGTTTGTAGGCCCGTATAAGGCCTGCTGCCGCGGAGAGTTGGCCGAGTGGTCGAAGGCGCGCCCCTGCTAAGGGCGTATGGGCCAAAAGCCCATCGAGGGTTCGAATCCCTCACTCTCCGCCACTTACAAACAAAGCCCAGTCCCCTCGCGAGAGGGGGCTGGGCTTTGTCGTTTAGGCGCTTGGCTGAGGGGTTCGAACCCTCGATCATGAAAGTGCGGGTTCGACCGCCCGGCGCCGCCAGGCGACGGGCAGGACATCGCAGCAAGGCGGCGATGGTCCCGAGCGCAGCGAGGGATGCGGCCTTCAGGCCGCACAATCCCTCACTCTCCGCGTTACACCTGTCGAAAGTACCGAGGCAATGCCGCTGGCACTGCTTTCAACTAGGTATCGTTGGAGATTCCTCGACTTTCTTGCGCTCGCCTAGCGTGCAAGTCGTTGGCTGAAGAGCTCGTTTGCACTACTTGGTAGTGATAAGTACGATTGAGTCTGCCATCTGTAAGGGGGGCTACCTAAATGGCTGATACACACCCGCAGCGGCTGGTTGACCGTATGCTCTCAGGTGGCCGTCTCGTAGTGCTTTGTGCGCCGCCTGGGTTTCATAAGGCGCAATTAGCGCGCAAAGCTGCTCAACAGTTCTCCGAGAACTCCGGGCGAGTAATGCATTGGCTCGGGGCGTTGGAACATGGCCGAAATCCAACGGCGGCGATAGACCTTTTGCTTTCAGATCTTCCCAGAGTTCTGGTTATCGAGGGCTCTTCGCCTTGCGATGGCGTGGTCTTAGCGCAAGCACTGGAGCGTGCAGTGCGACACGGACCCGCTCACAAGATATTTCTTCTGATTGCTCAGGCCAACGAAATACCATTGGCTCGCCTGACGTCGGTAGAGCCGCCGGATGTATTGGATGCTGCCAGCCTGAGAGTGCGTAAGTCAGACAAAGAAGAAGCACTGCTAGGCCTGCGACCCAAGGTGCGTAATAGAATTGGGCAGATGGCTGGCGATTGGCCAATCGCTTTGGCTTTGCTCACGCGCTGGGCCTCATCGACAACAACCAGCATTGATAGCTGGAGTGACCTCGATATCTTAAGAGAGAGTGGTCTCTCGGATTTCATTGCGCAGGAAGTGGTCAACCAATTTACTCCTGATGAAATGGTGGCGCTTTCGTATGCGTGTTTTCTTAATGAATCAGAGCTTGGTTTTCTATCTGGTCTCAATGCTCCGATAAGAATTGACCGCATCCTTGCTAACCTGGCGTTTCGCCTAAAAGGACTGCTCGATCGATCGGAAAACCGAATTTCCATACAGCCGGCGCTGCGCGCATATTTGCGTGAACTCACTGTAATGCCTGACGGGCGAGATCGCCTGCAGGTCATGATGACTCTCGCCGATCACTGCGCGTCTAAGGGTCGTTTAGGAGAGGCGGCTTTGCTGGCAAGAATGGCGGGCAGGGCGGAGAGTATCGCCAGTTACGCAAACAAAGCAGGAGCTTTCAGGATTTGGGTGACGCAAGGTTTTTCCGTGCTGAAGGAATTGGTTGAACAGGCTGGAACTGCAGTCCTTTCCGCATCTGCTGCGCTGCGGATGATGGAGTGCATTGTCTTTCTCAAGAGCGGAAAAGTTAGGGTTGCGCAAAAAATCTTCGAGGAGTTGGCAGTTGGCGTCGGTCCAGATGCCCTGATTGCCCCTGATCTCGAAATACTTCGCGTGACCTTGATGGTCTACGGTTGTTCACTAGAGCGAGAAGGCGACCTCCAACTCCTTAAGCAGCTAATTTTGGAGCAGGGAGACGATCCATCGCTCGGAACTTTTCTGGCGACGCTGTCGTGTGTCCTTAACTCCCAGCAGGGAAATTTTGATATCGCCGCCGCTAGCCTGATCGATGCAAGAGTGCAGGCCAAGAAGGCTTCATCTGCATATAACCTCATGTTCCTGGATCTGCATGAGGCTTCAATTTATTCTGCACAGGGCAAGCTAACTCAGGCTCGTGCTAGCGTCGCAGAGGCGCGCAGAATTTGGAAAGCTGAATTCTCCGACGATGTGGGCGTTGAAACAGTGGTTGCGGCTCTGAGTGCTACGATTGAGTTTGAAGCCGGGCAGCTCGTTTCTGCAAGAAATGCAGTAAAGCGATCAGCATTGCGAATGCCCGATGCTGAGGCTTGGTTTGATATCTACTTTGCGGCTTACGAGCCAATGATTCGTTTGCATGTCTCCGATCACGGCTTGGGAACTACAATCGAGGTAATCGATACCGAGTCTAGAAAGTTGCGTGCTCAAGGACTGCCGCGTGTTGCAGATTTGCTTCTGGGGATTGGCTTCTGCTTGGCAGGGGAGGCGGCAATGCGTGGTGGCGACGACGTCATACCAAGCCACTGGAATGCACCAAATATGGCGAGCACCTCTAGTTGGCAAGAGAAAGAAGTCTTCAATCTGGCTCGTGCGTATGAGCTAAATAGAAAAGGAGACCGTAAGGCAGGCATTGACCTGCTTCGTAACGGAAAGACAGAGGCTCAACGGCTGGGCTTGGAGCGAAGCCGGTTGCGTTATCTTCTGCTCGAGTTCGCTCTCTCTTCGTCCGAATCCAGGGTCGAGTACGCAGACTGTCCATTGAGGGAGGCTCTCGCAATCGGGGCGAGAACCGGCATGAGGCAGGTATTCCGTGAGTGTGCGAACGACCGACTCATCTCGGCCCTTGGCGAGCTTTTGATTGCTCCCAATCTGGATGATCTCGAACGTTCCTTCGTCTGTACCGTCCTCAATAAACTCCGGGAGCCAGCGGTCACGGGTACGAATACTTTGTCGACTCGCGAATTGGAAGTGCTCAGGTTTTTGGTAGTTGGGGGCTCAGATAAGCACCTCGCTCGGCAACTCAACATCTCAGAACACGGGGTCCGCTACCACCTCAAGAGTTTATTCAAGAAGTTGGGTGTGCATGACCGGGTCTCCGCCATTGCTCAGAGCAGGCGTTTAGGTCTGATGGATTAAACTACTTAATCAAGTAGTTTTGGAATTTACCACTCAACACCCAAACTACCAAGTAGATTTCTTCACCTCCTAGGCTGCGCCGTTGTAGAGCGCTTGAGCCCGCGCGAAATTCGAGCCCTGCTTTGGAGGGATCTCGAATGCGAATTGGTGTTGACGTAGGTGGCACTAACACGGACGCCGTTCTACTTTCGGGCAGGCGCGTCCTTGGGGCTGTAAAGCGTCCCACCAGCAGCGATGTCAGCACGGGTATATCCGATGCGATCAGTGCGCTGATTGCGGAATGCGATATTGAGCCGGCTGCGGTCGATGCCATCATGATTGGTACGACGCACTTTACAAACGCCTTTGTTCAGCGCCGTAACCTCGTTCCTGTCTACGCAATACGTATTGGATATCCGGCCGGGCGCGGAATCCCTCCATTCTCGTCTTGGCCGGACGATCTCAGGCCTGTTGTTTGCGGAGGCATCGCGATGATTCGCGGTGGCTACGAGTTTGATGGTCGTGAAATATCTCCGTTGGATGAGGCGGAAGTTTCTGCATGCGTCGAGACGGCGAAGCGGGCCGGCATCCAGCAGATAGCTGTCTCGGGAATATTTAGCCAACTAAATTCAGCCCAAGAGTGGCGGGTCGCGGAACTCATCTCCAGTCTTTGTCCAGAGCTAGAGGTTTCCGTTTCTTCGGAGCTTGGGCGCGTCGGTCTGTTGGAGCGCGAAAACGCTGCAATCATGAACGCCAGCTTGCGTCCACTGGCTCTGCAAATTACTGATGCGTTCAAGCGCGCACTACGAGCTTTAGGAATCAGATGTCCGTTCTACATTAGCCAAAATGATGGAACGTTAATGGGTGCAGAGCATATGCAGCGCTACCCGGTGCTTACATTTGCAGCCGGTCCGACAAACAGTCTGCGCGGCGCAGCTTGGCTGACCGGGGCGCGCGATGCAATTGTCGTCGATATTGGTGGCACGACTTCAGATATCGGGGTTCTCGCCGGCGGCTATCCAAGGCAGTCGACCGTGCACGTGGACGTGGGCGGCGTGCGAACTAATTTTCGCATGCCCGACATACTCTCAATCGGTTTAGGCGGCGGAAGTGTTATCAGAGAGGGTGTCGATAAGGTAACGGTCGGCCCGGATTCGGTCGGATACCGGCTACACACTGACGCCTTGGTTTTTGGCGGTACTGAATTAACTGCAAGCGATATCGCTGTTGCCAGTGGTGTTGCCGAATTTGGAGACTCGCGAAAAGTCGCCGGATTGGGGAAAGAGCTCGTTGCTAGAGCGCAGGCAGCGATAAATGGGCTGCTTGATGACGGGATAGACCGGATGAAAACTGCTCCGGGCGACATGCCAATGGTGCTAGTTGGCGGAGGGGCAGTCCTGGTTTCAACAGCCCCAAAAGGTGTGTCTGCAATGACACGGCCCGAACATGCTGGTGTCGCGAATGCCATCGGTGCGGCCATTGGGCAAGTTGGGGGCGAAATTGATCGCATCTACAACATTACCGATGCTGCTGCCCGAGAAGAGGCGCTGGCTGATGCCAAAGACCAAGCCACTCGCCATGCAATTGCCGCTGGGGCTGATCCGGTGACCATTGAAATCATCAACATCGAGGCGGTGCCTCTCCAGTACCTGCCGGGCGGAGCGACCCGAATTGTATGTCGCGCTATCGGCGACCTGGCAATGGTGGATTAAAAATGGCGCACAAGATTACCCTTGAGAATATAGACCACCTCGCAGTGGGGTCCTCCTTTCTAGGAACCGGAGGCGGTGGAGATCCTTACCTCGGATCAATCATGTGCCGGGAGGCGATCTCGAAATACGGGCCGGTTTCGGTTATTAGCGTTGATGAAATAAAAGACGACGATAACGTATTTATCGCTGCAGCGATTGGCGCGCCAACGGTAATGATCGAAAAATTGTTTTCCATTGAGGACCAGCACCGCGCGGTTGATGCGCTAGAGCGCTTCCTCGGGCGAAAAGCCAGCGCGATCATTTCCGCTGAGATAGGCGGCTGCAACTCAATGATGCCAGTCGCTTACGCTGCAATGCGCGGACTTCCAATTGTTGACGGCGACGGAATGGGCCGAGCATTTCCGGCTCTGCAAATGACCAGCTTCAACATTGCGGGAGTTGCCTGTGCCCCGATGACGATTGCGGATGAACATGGAAACATCGTCCTATACCAGACGGTAACAGGTCTTAAAGCCGAAGAGTTGGCCCGACCCGTCGTCGCCGCCATGGGCGCAAGCGTGTGCATGTCCTGCTATCCAATGACCGGCGAAGAGGCGCGCCGCTCGTCAATTCCCAAGACCCTTTCCGGAGCAATACAGATTGGTGAGGCAATCTCCCGCTCTGGAGATAGAAGGCATGCCCTCGAGCGGCTCGTCGCTGCCCTGAGAGCGCATGAGTACTACTCGCAGGCGGGGGTGGTTTTCCAGGGAAAGATTACGGAGCTCGAGCGAGATACGTCTCGGGGGTGGGTATTTGGCACGTGCACCATCTCCGCGCTGAATAGTGAGAGCAAGGCGGTTCTCAAGTTCCAGAATGAAAATCTCCGGGTAGAGGTTGACGGCAGGTTGCAATGCGTCGTTCCTGATCTCGTGACGATTGTGGATGCGGAAACCGCACACGCTGTCCCAACCGAGCGCCTTGCATATGGTCAGCGCGTTGCAGTCGTTGTCTGCAGCGCCCCGCCGCAATTGACGAGTCCGCGTGCTTTGGAAGTCGTAGGTCCAAAGTGCTTCGCTCTCGATGATGAATACGTTCCTGTGGGCGCACTTATGGAGCGCCACCAGTCGTGATGCGGCGCGATCAGCGCCAAACAGTATGCATGAATACGGCCCATTTTCGGGCGCATGACGAATTGATTTGCGATCAACGGGCAACAAAAAAAGGGAGAAATTAAATGTATAACTCTTATATTCGGGGCGCTAGTCAGTTGACTGCGGCCATCGCATTAGCCGCGAATGTGACGCCGACGTTCGCGCAATCGGCGAATTCGTCTGGCTCTGAACTTGAAGAGATAGTCGTCACCGCTCAGCGGCGTGAGCAACGCTCTGAAGACGTCGGTGTAACCATCAATGTACTGTCCGGCAGCGATTTGAAAACGGCCGGCGCGCAGTCTATTGTCGACCTCGCTAGCGTAACGCCAAATGTCCAAATCAAAAACGTTATGGCGAATAGCATTACCAATGTCAGTATTCGCGGCATCGGCTTAAATGACTACGCCGTTAACAACAATCCGGCTGCCGGAATGTACGTTGACAACGTTTATCTCGTGTCTCCCGCAATGCTAACTTTCGGGTTGCTTGACGTAGATCGCGTCGAGGTCCTTAAGGGGCCTCAGGGTGATCTTTACGGTCGAAACACGACTGCCGGAGCAGTAAATATCATCAGCCGAAAGCCGTCTGAAGAAAATGAAGGGCAGATAGAAGCGGGCTTTGGAAGCTATCGGAATTGGCATGTTGATGGCGCAATAGGCGGCGCGCTTACATCAAATCTCACCGCACGTCTGGCTATCCAGACTGTTCAGCAAGATTCCGGAGCGCAGACCAACTACGTTACTGGAAATCGTATCGGAAAAATCGATCGTACAAATGGCAGAGTGCAACTACAGTGGAAGCCGTCTGACACCCTTAGTATTCTACTAAATGCGCATAATGGCTACGACCATTCCGATGTAACGCTTTACAAGGCAAATAATGTATTGACGGGAGAGGAGAATCAATACGCTGGAAAACCGCGGGTTGCGGGTGCGGGCGTAGATCCTCACATGCGTTTAGAGTCTAGTGGAGTTTCACTGACGGCAAATCTTTCGCTAAGTTCGAACCTGACTCTCACCTCCATCAGTGCCTACGAGCATTTCAAGCGACTGCACGCAGAAGATACGGATGGCACATCGTTGCGCTACCTGGACGGCACCTACAAAAACAGCGTTGACCAGTACTCTGAGGAAGTCCGGATTGGCTATCATGGAGACGGCCTAGAACTTATCGGAGGTGCATTTTATTCCACCGATAAGGTGAAGACACGCGATGCTTTCTACGCGCCAGATCTCTTGCCGCTGTTTGGATTGGCCCCTTTCGATACGATTGGAAATATGTATCAGCAGAAGACAGACGCTTACGCTGCCTTCATGCACGGCGAGTGGACATTCGCGCCTCGACTTACGTTGGTTGGTGGTCTCCGATACACCGAAGAGCGCAAGGCTTTCGATCAAGCGGCAACGTTCCTATGTGCGTCGGGTACTTGCGCCAACCTGTTTTCTCCTGTGAGCATCAGGTATTCCACAAGTAATGTCTCAGGAAAAATCGGCCTGAATTTCAAGGTCGCTGAAAGAACTCTCATCTACGCAAGCGTTAGCCGCGGCTTCAAGTCCGGTGGGTTCCAGGGGCAGTTAGCGTTCGATCCGGCTGTCCTTCAGCCCTTTAGTGACGAAAAGCTTACGGCATATGAGTTCGGCGTCAAGGCCCGTGTCATGCCTAATCTACAAGTTAATGCGGCGGTATTCGATTATGAATATCGCGATGCGCAGATCTATGGTCCGCTATTCGATTCTCCGGTCGGTGTTTTGTTCGGGATTGCTAATGTTGGCGATGCCCGGGTGAAGGGTGCAGAGGCTGATATTTCATGGCGGCCTGCGGATGGATTGGATGTCCGTTTTGGTATAGGAACGATTGATACTGAAGTAACCAGGTCTATCGTCGCTGGCGTGACTAAGGGTAGCGTGTTGCCGAACTCTCCAAAACTGACCATGAACGGTTTGGTGAAGTACAAGTGGGCAATCGGCGAGCAAATGCATGCGGATATAAGCGTCGGCGGAAACTACCAGAGTACTGTTCGCTTCGATATCGTACGCAGTCCTAATGAGGCGGTGGAGGATTCATACTTTATTGGAAATGCTGAGCTGGGGGTTTCCGTCGGTGACCATTGGAGGGCGTCGCTGTGGTGCAAGAACCTCGGTGACAAGCTCTACCGGACGCAGACCCTAAATACCAGCGTTGGCTGGACTAGCCACTATGGCGCTCCGCGGACCTTCGGTATCAATTTCGCCTATAACCGGTAAGGGTCTGGCTGCGGGCACCGTGAGGGTTCGCAGCTTTTCTTTTACATCGGAGGCTGCTTGTTGGCCTCCGCAGTGAATGTCTGAACAGGAGTAAGTTTATGCGGCTGCTGAATCTTGTGCCGGTAATCAGCGATGTATGGACCCCGGAGATGGGAGCCTATACTTTCCAGTATTTGCGTGACACGACCGAAGTCGTAACGTTGAAGCTGGAACATGGTCCAAGCAGCATTGAGGGAGAATACGACGAGATGCTGGCCGCACCTGAGGTTGCTTTCTACTGCGAAGAGGCAGAAAGGGGTACTTGGGCCGCTGGGAAGTTTGACGGTGTATTCGTCAACTGTTTTGGCGACCCTGGGGTTCGCGCTGCGCGGGAAGCTGTGCGTATTCCGGTATTCGGAGGGTTCGAGCCCGCAATGCACATGGCTCTCGGCGTTGCTGATAATTTGTCCATCATCAGCGTACTAAAAAACGTTCTGCCACTCATTCATGGAAGTATTTCCAAGGCAGGCCTCGGAAAGCGCGTTGTGAGTTTGCGGGAAATCGGTGTTCCGGTGCTGGATTTAATTGATCATCAACTCGTCGTTCAGAAACTCATCGAGCAGTCGGTTCAGGCAATCACCGTAGACAACGCTCATGCCATTGTTCTCGGTTGTACGGGCTTTGTAAATGTTCGGGAAGAGGTCCAAGCGGGGCTGCTGGAGGCCGGCTACGATACCGTCGTTATCGAAGCCGCGCAGGCAGCTATGGTCATGTTGGAGAACTTCGTCACCATGGGTTACATGCAGAGCCGTCTTAACTACATGCCACCACGCCAGAAGGACCGTAACTGGTGGACGAGTTGAGTTTTTGAAGCACTATAGATAACAAGCAGCGTTTTTTCGACTATGGAGATTGTTATGGAAAATCCTAGCCGTACCAAGAGTCGTTCGAGTTTGCTTACTGGGTGCCGTCGGCATTTTCGCTCAGGGCGTAGCTTTAATATCAATGCGTCGAATATTTTTGATATTGGTTGGGGTTTCGGGCTCAGTGCTAGCGGCGGTGGAGGGTCGCTTGTAGATGGTATCGGCCTTATTCAGACGATGTTGGATAGGGGATTCGAAAGTATCGATGCAAGGTCGACAAGTCTGGCTCCTCTGAACGAGGCGGCTGTTATTTCCGGCGGTATGGGTGCTCCATCTGCAATTTCGGGTGGGCTTGAGGCTTTTGTGCCATCTTGTCTGGCAGCACTAAATGCACTTCGGGATTCGGGCCTGGTTCCGGAGCGTATTACCGGGATTACACCAATTGAAGCCGGTCCAGTAAACGGGATTCTGCCGGTGTATATATCTTGGCAGTCCAATGGAGAGTACATTCTTTATGATTGCGATGGTGCTGGGCGTGCGGTTCCATCGTTGACGAATTTGCTTTTTGATTTCGAGAGAATTCCATTCTCGCCGTCCGCCCAAGCGAATCTTGATGCAACGCAGACCTTGCTAAATACCACATGGGCGAATGGGGCTCAGGCAGAGGCGGGGTTGCGGGATGTTATTGCGCAGTATGGTGGCGCCATTGGGCTCGCTGCGTGGCCTCAAAATGGCTTGCAACTTGCCTTGGCTGCGTTGGTGCAGGGAACCTTTTTCACTGCGGCGACCTACGGTCAGCAGACCTACGCACTGCGCAGCAGTGCGTCGAAGTTGCTCGACTACTTGGCCGGTCTTGCTCCGAATCCAGAGTTCAAGGGGCTGGTTTGGCAGGCGACGTTTAACGAAATTTACAGGGATCCCGATGGTCTAGCTAACGGCTACGATAAAGGCTACATAGTTTTCGGCCGCAATGAGATTGAACCCGGAATTGAATATCGGATGTATTACCTAAATGAAAATATGTTTGTGTCGCGTCACGTGGCGTTTCTTGGTGAATTTTTGAGTTATGTAGCGACGGCGCCAAGCTCAATCTCGTGTTATTTTTCGGACCCGCACCCGCATCCGGTGCTTCGCTGTGACAGGGGTGATTTCATTCCTTACAACACAGGCGATAACGATATTATTGAGGCTCTGGTCGGGCAGCAGATGCTAGTTGGCGTAACGTCGCCGACGGGACTTCTTTATAGTGAGAATGTTAAACAATCGTTCGTGACTGTTCTTAATGATTATTTCTCCGAGCCGCCCTACGGCTTTGAATTTGGCCTTTCGGATATCTTCCCGCAAATTGGTGACTAGGTTTTCTCTGAAAATATTTGGATCGGTTAATTTTAGCGCGTGAGTTGGGTTTGTTGGTTGTCTCGGGCTAAGTAATAAGCTATTTCCTGCGGTATTTTAGTGCTCAGTAGCGCCCACTTAAGCGAGTCAATTTTCGCTAAAGAGGCGGAATCTGCCTCACTCTCCGCCA
>CAIYUD010000023.1 GCA_903929325.1 uncultured Opitutia bacterium
GATCGGGAAGGCAGGCGCGTCGCCGCTGACAACGATGAGATGGACGGCCCATCCGCGCCGGTTCCAGCCATGACACAGGTTCGAGACGACACGCTGAGCACCGCCCCGGAGGTCCATACGGTCGATATAGATACCAACTCTCATTACGTGCCCCCGGAGAGACTTTCCTTGGAAGCCACTTTGAAATAAATGATCGCGCATATTACAATAGACAACCCAGTTGGGATCACCCCCCAATACTGGCCTGTTGCTGCAGAAACCGCCCAGCGAGACAAAACTAGGGTCACTGCGGCTATTCCGAACCAAATAAAAGTACCACGACTAAGCCAATTGCCAGAAAGCCTGCGGGCGAATACGAGCACAACTACGCAGTAAATGACCCCACACCCGAGATAGCCTGCAGCAACTCCTTTTGCGCCGTAAAAGGGTATTAATATCAATCCTAGAGCAATCATAAGGATGGAAGATAAAGATTGGAATACCGCTACAGTACGCTTGGAGCCTCGTGCCGTGAGCCAGAATCCCAAAGGCCACCCCATTAAAAAAAAGAAAATTGCCCACACAAACCAGTCTAGTAAAGGCACGGCCGGTTCAAAACCTTGAGCATACAGAAGGCGAACCGCTAAGTGACCCATAGTAAACAAGCCCATCAAAATTGGCAGAGCCAGCAATAATGATGCCTTAATCTGAATTTCTGTTATCTGTTGCGCCTGTTGCTCATCTTTCGCGGCAGCAACTCGAGGGAAAAAATCAGAGTTTGTCGCGCTAAAAATCACCCCCGGCACGCTGCCGGTGATAGCGAACGCGGCCTGACAATAGCCAGCTTCGGCAAGACCTGCAGCCAGGTCATCGCCATGGCTACGTAGAATTAAAACTCTTGCGAGGTAAGAAGAGAGGGCAGCCAGAATCGCGCTGAACTGTAAGGCGACCCCGAGCTGAACCAGCTCCTGAGTGTCTGAGGCAAGAGCCGAGGCGCCAGATCTTGGACTCATTCTTGATGCCGCCCGCCAAGTAAAAAAAGCGGTCGTCGCTGCTACTAAAAGGATACTAATTGCGATGCCTACTGAGCCGAAAAAATATACGAAGGGAAGGCCTGCAAGCATACCGATGATTGAAGATTGAATCTGGCATCGGGCTATACTGCCAACGTGGCCTCCCGCCTGTAATAGCGCAGACCACATGCTTGTAGCGATGATACATGGCACTGCAAGTCCAGCGATCAAAAGTTCTAGCGCATATTCTTGCGTCTTGAAAGTCATGTAACCAACCGGAACAACTAACAATAGAACCCCTATGAATCCGGCCCACGCGAGCTGTCTCCCTAACTTACGGACTGCAGAAATCTTCCTGTCTCTGTCCAGTTCAGAGGCGCCCGCAATCGTGCGCACAGCACTTGTACCCAATCCCCACCCGGCAATAGTCGATAGTTGCGCATTAAAAGTTCCGAGCACACCCATGAGTCCGATGCCGGAAGGCCCGACCAGGACTGCAATCAACTTCGACCGCAAGAATGCCGACGCCATGGTGACGACCTGAGCTCCGCCCATGAGAGCACTGGAGCGGAGGATGCGGGCGAAGGGCATGAACGGAAGGGGTTGGCGGTTAGCGGTTGGCGGTTGGCGGTTGGGAACACCAAGCAAAGGCGAAGATGGGGATCTGCTGGCATGGTGAACTGCTGCGAAGCAGAGACCGTGCGGCTGAATTAAGTGCAAAGGTGCAACCGGAGCGGCGCTCCCGTGCAAAGGTGCAAAAGTGAAATTAAACCTGGGTCGAGGCTACGTAAGCCGCGAAGAAGTGGCGGCGGTAGGCGGCCCAGGTATGCTTCTCAGCTTCGAGACGAGCGGCCTGACCGATCTGGAAGAGTTCGTCGCGATGAGTCAGCGACCAGACGAGCTCTTGCTCGATGGCTTCGGCGCTTCCCGGCTCGATGAGCTGGCCGTTCTGACGGTGCGTAATGAAGTCAGCCCCACCGGTGCTGGTCGTGCAAAGCACGGGCACGCCGCAGGCCATGGCCTCGAGGATGACGAGGCCAAACCCTTCAGCAATCGAAGGCAGCGCGACGAGATCGCAGCGCTTCAGGTCCGCGGCGAGTTCGGCGTCGGACAAGCCGCCGCGGATCTCGACGTCCACGTCCTCGAAGCCTCGGATGAGGTCGCGGTCGACCGACGAGCGGGTGTAAAGGATCAGCTTGGCGGCACCTTTGGGGAGCGCGGCCATGGCCCCGAGGAGGTAGC
>CAIYUD010000024.1 GCA_903929325.1 uncultured Opitutia bacterium
CCGCGTTCGTAGCGGAAACCTTCACCCTCTCGGGTGATGCGAACGGACTGAACTGCGCCGACGATTGGGTTAGCAACCCATAGTAAATTTTCTGCTTCCGTGGGCCAACGTCCACGATCGGCAATAGCGAGACCACTCAACCCAGAACCACCCATACGGAAGTCGGTCGCCGTCCCTGGAAACTCGGGAGCGTACGAAGGCCATTGAGCGTTCGAGCATCCAGGGTAATTGGCATACTCATGAAACGGCATCGCCGGAAAACCATAGTCATTGGCTTCTTGAATCCAGCACTCGCCTTCTTCGGTTAAAGCCAATCCCCAGATATTACAGGGACCATTACTCGTAATATCGAAACTGGAACCGTCCGGCTTAAACTTCGCCATGCGCGTCTGGTCGAACTTCGTGACCGCGCCATCCGTACCTTTCACTTTGCCATAATTGAAAGCACCTTGAGCCAACCAAATCCAGCCGCCGGGTGCCCGCGTAAACTGGTGCGGCATCAGGTGCGAATCTTGTACGCCGAAACCGGAAAGTAGGACTTTTCTTTTATCGGCACGTCCATCGCCATCCGAATCTGTGAGCTGTACGATATCTTCTCCATGGTGAACGATGGCCGTATCACCGTTGCCCATCGGCAAGAGCCCTGTTGGTATAGCCAATCCCTCGGTAAAGACGCGAGGCTTGCCCACAATGCCAGTATCGGAGCGATCAAAGACTAAAACTTTGTCGCGGGCCCGTGAGGCATAGAGAGCGGCAGCGACGGCAGGGGATTCGTTTCCATCCACTGGGTACTCCAGTGCGGTCATTGTCCACATTCTGCCATGTTGATCCCAGTCGACGGTTATAAACTTTCCGGTGTCAGCCGACTCTGTCGCCACCAATTCAATCTCGTAACCCGGTGGCAAAGTGAACGTCGCCTTCTCTTCTTCGGCTGTTAACGGTGAAGGCTTGGGCGGAGCGGGCTTAGCAACCTTCGGGCCTGACGAAGCAAGGGGAGTCAGTTTGAGGTTTCTGAACTCAACTTGAGTTTTTCCGCCGCCATGAAGCTGTAAGCCGATATGCCCTGAACGCGGAATGGCAGGATCCAATTCAGTATAATCAAATCCAGGTTGCTCATTCACCCATGCCTGGAGGCGACCACCCGATGCCACAATGCGGTAATAATTCCATTGGTTATCTAAAATAGGCACAAAAGCCTTTTTAGGACCTGCGAGAACTTTGTTACGTCGAGACTCGTCGTACAGCTTTCCCCACCACTCAGTACCAATATCAGCTTGATAGCCCGACATCTCATCGGAATTCGGAACGCGCTCGGATCGAAATTGTAGACCTGAATTCGAGAAGCCACCCCCCGTGTGCATTCTGACTTCAAATGTTAGTTCAAAATTTTCGTAACTCTCAGTGGTCGCCAGGAAAACATTCTGTTTCTGAGTACGTTCTGTACTCCCGCCCACAATACATTCGTTCGTAATATCCACGTGCCAAACAGTGGGGTCGCCCTCCCAGCCCTTTAGCGTCTTTCCATCAAAAAGACTGATAGGGTCTGCCGCCAACGTAGCACTCAAGAACACGCCCAGTGCACCTAAAATATGCCGAGTAGACTGCATGAAGTTATGACAGCAAAGAAAAGCCTTCGTTCCGACACTTATTTTGTCGGTAAACCTCGCAACCACGTCACCCAACCAGCCGGCAAGCCACGTGTTTGGGCCCCGCGGACAATTTTCTCATGATAGGTCTTCGCTGGAAGGTGTGGACCCGTCGGATCAATCACTCGGTAGAGTTGTACTTCCATCGGGCAATCTTGCACGCCACCTTCCCAAACCGAAATGCGCATACGGCGATAGCCCTCGCCAATAGCTTCATCGAGACGAATCCAGTCGGCTACGGTCATCTCATAAACAAAGCCCCAAACCCCAATACCAAGTTCGTCAGCAACGACATCTTCGGAGCCCC
>CAIYUD010000025.1 GCA_903929325.1 uncultured Opitutia bacterium
CGCTCGACCGTGATTGCCCGAGAGCTTGCTTTAGCGCCCGGCGACCTCTTTGACCTTCAGGCTGCCCGCCGCACCGAAAGCCGTCTCCGCAACACACGTTTCTTTGAAAGTGTACGCGTTACGCCAGTGCTAACGCCAATTCCTGACCAGCGCGACATGTTGATTGCCCTGAAGGAAGGCCCAACAGGCATGGTGTCATTTGGTGCAGGGTTCAGTTCAGTTGAGCAGTTGGTTGGATTCGTTGAATACTCCGAAGGCAATTTCGACGCCTTTAATCCCGAAGGCTGGTTCCGCGGGGGTGGCCAAAAGTTCCGTTTACGTGTTTCCGCCGGTAATCTTTCCAATTCGATTGAGCACAGCTTCGAAGAGCCGGCTCTTTGGGAGCGTGACCTAGCAGTTGGTTACAATATTTATCAACGATACGCAGGTTATCAATCAAGCTACTACGATATTAGCACGCGCGGTTTCGATGTTTATGCGCGACGCAATATTTTTGGAATCCAGTCGCGACTTTCTATTGGCGCTCGATCCGTCGAGTTGACGAGCGTGAATACGGCGGTGGTTCCGCCAGACGTCATTTTAGAATCCGGTCAAAAACGATCCATTCCCGAGCTTACCCTTTCGTTGGTGCGCGACACGCGCGATGAGTTCACATTCCCAACACGCGGCTACCGCGTTGCGTTAACAAACACCCTCGCGGGTGGTTGGCTTGGCGGGGACGTGGATTATCTAAAAACAGATTTACGTATGGGGCGCTGGTTCCTCATTTCGCGAGAAGCCAATCAAACGATTTCGTTCTATGCCCGCGCTGGCACTTATCAGCCTAACTCAGCGGTGCCGTTCTACGAACGCCAAGAATTGGGCGGAGCCTATGATTTGCGTGGCTTCAAATACAACTACGTCGGTGCACCTGAGACATTCCAGACAGGGGCGACCACGACGCTTTATCAGCCAGTGGGCGGTCTGTCTTACGGTTTATTCACTGCCGAGTATACCATTCAAGCTTCCGATACCTTGCGGTGGGCTCTTTTCACGGATTGGGGCTTCGTCAATAAAGACGCGAATGATTTCTCCACGAGTCAGATGAATGGCGACTATGGTGTCGGACTTCGCATTCTTTTGGGCGGAGCAGTCCTTCGTTTAGACTTCGGATTCCCGCTTTCGCCCACAACCGTCCAGACGCCCACAGGACCTCAGACAGTGAATGACAACGGGATGCAGCTGAACTTCAGCTTCGGTACCTCGTTCTAAGTCTAGGCCTAGTCTAAGGGGTGTCTTTCTTAGGGTTGCCAACCCTTGGGCTCTCGTCTCTGCTTATCTTCTTCCCATGAAAACCCTAACCGCACTCCTCTCGATGGCAGCTGTCGTAGTTACAGCAGGTAATCCCCCTAAGACGGGCGTCGTCGATATTAACGAGATTACCAAAAAGTATAACAAAGCCGTTGAGCAACAGGCTAGCATCCAAAAAAGCGTGGATGCCGGTAAGGTCACCCTTCAAGACAAGCTGGATGAAGTGCAGCGCTTAAAAGAAGACCTTATTGACACCCAGAAGCGCGCACAATCGCCCTTGCTCAGCGAATCCGGCAAGCAACAGATTGCAGGCGAATTTAAAGTTAAAGAAGAGCAGTTCCGCCAAAAGTACACGGCGCTTCAACAGCTCGATCAAGAAGTTGGTAAAACCATCCAAGGCCGCATCCAGGAAATGAGTCGTGCACTCGATGCAGACATTCGTCCTGCGGTTGAAAAAATTGCGAAGTCCAAAGGTCTTGAAGTCATCCTTCCTAAGGGCGGTTTACTTTATAACGACGCTTCGCTTGATATCACCGATGCGGTGATTGCAGAGCTCAACGCCAATTATAAGTCCGGCGCTCCCAGCCCCGCTGCTAAATAAGTGACCGACGCGCCCCTGCCCAGCAGGGGCGCATTGTTTGCATAAGATGAAACTTTCTCTCACCATCGATCAAGTCGCCAGCCTCACCGAGGCGGTGTCAGTCGAGGGTCAGGCGGAAGCTCGTGCACGCGTACTTATGGGGATTGCAGCCCTTGCGGACGCGAGTGCCGAAGACCTCTCTTTTCTAGCAAACCCTCGTTACGTCGCGGAGCTGGCGGCTTCACGTGCGGGTGCGGTCTTAGTTGCTGCCGACCACCCGGGCAAACCCCTAGCGGGCCAAGTCTATATCCGTGTGCCCAAGCCTTCGTATGCTTTAGCTCTAGTCTGTGCTTCCATTGAGGCTCGCCTCTGGCCGCGACCTGCTGCGGGCATTCACCCGACGGCATTTATTGATCCGAAGGCGCGTGTTGATGCCACCGCGAGTATCGGGCCGGGTTGCACGATTATGGCGGATGCCACGATTGGCGCGCATGCAGTGCTTGAAGCACAATGTCACATCGGCATCGGTGCACGCATTGGTTCTGAAAGTTGGCTGAAGCCCCGTGCCACAGTTTCCGATTATTGTATTATTGGTTCGCGCTGCCGTTTGCAAAGCGGCGTCGTGATTGGCTCGGATGGTTTTGGCTACGAGCCAGTGGGCGAGCGTATTGAGCGTATCCCGCAAATTGGTAACGTTGAATTGGAAGACGATGTTGAAGTCGGTGCAAATACGACACTCGATCGCGCTCGCTTCAGCCGTACCGTCATTGGCCGTGGTACGAAAATTGATAACTTAGTACAAATTGCTCACAATGTGCGCATTGGCCGTCAGTGTCTGATTGCTGCACAGGTCGGCGTTGCCGGTTCAACTGTTATGGGTGATGGGTGCGTTCTTGGCGGCCAAGCGGGCGTATCGGGCCATCTTCAGCTTGGCGACCGCGTTAAGCTTGGGGCCCAGGCAGGTCTTTTCGAGGATGTGCCTGCCGATGGCTTTATGAATGGGACGCCAGCTATGCCGTTTGGCCTAGAGCGCCGGGTGGCTGTTTTAGCCCGTCGTTTGCCTGACCTCTTCAAAAAGGTTGATTCGCTCGCCGCGGCATTGGACTCTGTTCGTAAGTCCGCACCATGAGTTTGCCTCCTCTCAAGATTTTTACCGGGAATGCCAACCCGGCTTTGGCTAAAGAGATTTGCGACGGACTCGGAGTGCCCCTCGGTGCAGCGACAGTGAAGCGCTTTGCGGACGGAGAAACCTTTGTACAAATCAATGAAAACGTCCGCGGCTGTGACGTCTTCATTATTCAGCCAACGTGCATGCCTGCGAATGAGTGCATCATGGAGCTGTTGATTATGGTGGATGCGATGCGCCGTGCTTCGGCCGATCGTATTACGGCGGTTATTCCTTTCTTCGGTTACGCGCGTCAGGATCGTAAAGATAAACCACGTGTACCGATCACGGCTAAGCTCGTCGCCAATTTGTTAACTGCAGCCGGCGTGAACCGCGTGCTCGCTGTTGATTTACACGCCCAACAAATTCAAGGATTTTTCGATATCCCGGTTGATCACCTTTTTGCTTCACCCGTCTTTTACGCGCACATTCGTGGCAAGGCCTGGGTGCGTGAGGCGACGGTATTCTCGCCAGACGTTGGTGGCTTGAAATACGCCGCTGCGGTAGCCGATATGCTTGGCTTGCCCTTCGGCTTTGTGGCTAAGCGCCGCACCAGTGATACCACTGTCGAAGCTATTAGCTTGGTGGGCGAGGTTGAGGGCCGAGACATCTTGCTTGTAGACGACATGACCGAAACCGCTGGTACGTTGGTTGCGGCTGCAGAACTACTGAAGAAAAACGGCGCACGTTCGGTGCGTGCATTGGTTTCCCACTGTATGTTGCAGGACGTCGCTTACGACCGCTTGC